>QBMC01000100.1 GCA_003242035.1 Nodosilinea foveolarum
TCGGGTTTTCAGTCCCTAACCTATCAAGCTATCTCTGCAAATGAAATAGCCCTGGTTACCCATCTGTTACATTCTATTGCTAGCGTTTTCGTAGATGACTGAATAGATAGGTCGTCAAATCGTTGAGACTTATGAGAAATGCTAACGAAATATTTTTTATTGGGATCTACTCACTAGGTCAACCTTAAGAACAGAACGCATGGATGAGCTGATTCCAACTAGCCGAGCAAAGTGGATAGAGGTTTTGGTCGATTGCCCAGGGGCAAAATCGCTCTATACCTACCAAACGCCGGACGATACCGAAGTTTGGCCCGGTGACATTGTTAACGTTCCGTTTGGTAGAGCGCAGGTAGGCGGTATTGCCGTTCGACAAATAACCGCCTTGCCGGAGGGGTTGACCTCATCGTCTGTTAAACCGATTGAAAGCGTTGTTAACTCTTCTTTTTTTACTAAAGAGTATTGGCGTTTGTTAGTCCGTATCGCACGATACTACCAGACTCCTTTTGTTCGAGTGATTCGCACTGCGCTACCGCCTGGATTGCTGTCTAGATCACAGCGACGGGTGCGGCTTAGTCGAACCGAAGTAAGCCGTAAAAATAGGTTTCAAGACGATACTAAAAATAACTTGCTAGCAGATAGAAATAGCGGTGAGCAAGGCCGTTGGTTGCTCTCTAAACAGATGGTTGAGCTGATTGAGCGATCGCCCACCCAAGACTATAGCTGGCAGTATGTACAGCGCCAGATGCAGCAGCTTAATCGTCAAAACGGCGGCAAGTCAGTCAGCCGCAAGGACATTAATCAGGCACTGCAAAGCTTGATTAGGTCGGGCGTAGTAGAAAGCTATTTGGAGACGCCGCGATCGCCCCAGGCCCAAAAACGTCAGGCGGTTTTCTTAGTGAATACGGCTCCTAACCAACTTCCAGAAAGCTCCTCAGGCGATTCGTTGACTCAGCGACAGCAGGAAATTGTGAAAGGGTTAGCGCGGGAAGGGGGCGAACTGTGGCTGAGCGACGCGCTGCAAATTCTAAACACGACGAGCAAGACGCTAAAAAAGATTGCCGATCTTGGCTACGTGGTGATTGAGCCAAAAGAGGTGCTGAGGGCCGGGAGTCATTCGCGATCGCTGCCTGATCGGGCTAAAACGCTAACGGCTGATCAAGCGGCTGCACTGGCCGTTTTGCAGCAGATGCAGGGCTACGAGGAGGCGCTGCTGCACGGGGTGACCGGCTCGGGGAAGACGGAGGTTTATTTGCAGGCGATCGCGCCTATCCTCGCCGCCCAAAAATCAGCGCTGGTGCTGGTGCCCGAAATTGGCCTAACGCCTCAACTGACGGATCGTTTTCGCAGTCGCTTTGGCAATCAGGTGTGCGTTTATCATAGTGGGCTGTCTGAAGGGGAGCGCTACGATACCTGGCGGAAAATGCTGACGGGAGAGCCACAGGTGATTATTGGGACTCGCTCGGCGGTCTTTTCGCCGCTGCCAAATCTAGGAATGATTATTCTCGATGAGGAGCACGACGGCAGCTTTAAGCAGGATCAGCCTATGCCCTGCTATCACGCTCGGAAAGTGGCGCGGTGGCGAGCAGAATTGGAGGACTGTCCGCTGATTTTAGGGTCGGCAACGCCTTCGATTGAGACCTGGGTGAGGTTTCACGACAGTAATCATGACGGCAAAGAATTGGCATCTTCTCCAAAGCGACATTATTTATCGCTGCCCATGCGGGTTCATGCTCGGCCTGCGCCGCCGGTTGAGATCGTTGATATGCGTAAAGAATTGCTAGAGGGGAATCGGACGATTTTTAGTCGGCCTTTGCAGCTAGCGCTAGAGGCGATGATTGAGCAGGGCAATCAGGGGATTTTGTTTATTCATCGGCGAGGACACAGCAGCTTTGTGTCTTGCCGAAGCTGCGGACATGTGATGGAATGCCCAAACTGCGATGTTTCGCTGTCTTTTCACCAAACGCATCAGGCGGCAACGGCCCGATTGAAATGTCATTACTGCGGTCATGCGGAGGCGAATCCGAAGGCATGTCCTGCCTGTGCGTCTCCTTACATTAAGAATTTTGGCAGCGGTACGCAGCGAGTGGTAAACGACCTAGCCAAATATCTGCCTCAAGCTCGCTGTATTCGCTTTGATAGTGATACCACTCGCAATAAAGGTGCGCACCGGGCGTTGCTAGCGCGCTTTGCTCAAGGGGAGGCGGATTTGCTGGTGGGGACGCAGATGTTGACGAAGGGGATCGATTTACCTCAGGTGACTTTGGTGGGGGCGATCGCTGCTGACGGTCTTTTATTTATGCCAGATTATCGAGCGAGCGAACGGGCGTTTCAAACGCTGACGCAGGTGGCCGGTCGAGCAGGACGCGGGAAGCAGGAAGGGCGGGTAATTGTGCAAACCTATAGCCCTGAGCATGAGGCGATTAAGGCACTGACCCATAGTTCTGTTGATGGATCTGCTGAGATAGGCGATCAGAAAATGGCTCAAATTGAGGCGTATGGTGCTTTTTTGCAGGCGGAGATGGGCGATCGCGCCGATCAGCAATACCCCCCCTATGGCCGACTCATTCTACTCAGACTCAGCGGACTAGAGGCAAAAATTACTGAACGCACCGCTGAGAAGTTAGCTGAACAATTACAGCAGCAGTTGTCTCAACCGGCCACTGAGCTGCCTTTAGAAGCGCGATCGCCTTACCGAATTATGGGGCCTGTCCCAGCGCCTATTTTTCGCGTGGCTCGGCGCTATCGCTGGCATATTTTGATCAAACTTAGCTTGGATGCCCCGCTGCCAGCGCTAGAGCATTTGCAGGATCGCTGTCCCAAAGGCGTTAGCTTAACCATCGACGTAGAGCCACTAAATCTGTCATAGTCGAGATCTTTGGATGACTGCATAACATCCTCGCGGCACGCTACTCGCTGGCAGTAGACACCTCATCCAATCGTCAGCTTCGAAGGGTACAGACCGACAAGAGATTTTATCCTTGAGAGTTTACAGCCGCTATTTCCTGAGCAACCCTCATCAAACAAACCCCTTTGTTCGTAAAATTTTCTCGGCTGATGCCCCTTGGCGTAGCGACTTTTCAATGGAACGGCGGCGCTGTCGCACTCCTCATCTTCTTCACTTGGACGACTAGCCTCTTCATGGGTTTTACGATCAGCGCTGAAACCATGAGTCCGATGCAGTGCGTTATTTTTGTAGGCTGGTTAACCTTTCTCTATACGGGTCTGTTTGTGACGGGCCACGATGCGATGCACGGTAGCATAGCACCCGCTAATCCGCGTCTGAATGATGGGTTGGGTAAGCTGGCATTGCTACTCTATGGCCTCATTGATTACGAAAAGCTGCGTCAGGCTCACGATTACCATCATCAATTTCCAGCAAGTCACCGCGATCCCGACTTTCACAACGGTCGCGATACGCATCTGGTGCTTTGGTATCTGCAATTTATGCGCCGTTATTGGACGCTGCGCCAGTGGGTCGGCATTATCATTCTCTACAATGGGCTGCATTGGCTGATAGGCGTTCCCGAGGCTGATCTGCTGATGTTTTGGGCAATTCCATCGCTGTTGAGTTCTGTGCAGCTATTTTATTTCGGCACTTACTTAGTTCACCGCCAAATGCCAGATACTTACAGCACGCCGCTATGCGCGAACAGCACTTACTGGCCCTATCTCGTTTCGCTGATTACCTGTTATCACTTTGGCTATCACCGCGAGCATCACGCTTGCCCCAACGTTCCCTGGTGGCAATTGCCGCAGATTTCCTGGCAGTTTATGGAATCAGAGCATCAGCTAACGATGCCTCAACTGGCCGAGAAATATAGCTGTGTTAAGAGTGATAAGGCGTTGGCGACGATCAGTAGTCCTTTAGTCCAGCGCGATCGCACCCGTCTAAAAACATAAATACTGGCTATCAGCACTAGCCCTAGCTCTGTTTGCCCAGCAATAACGCCATAATGAAAGTAATTCCGCTTGTTCTTACTGTTTCTGTCGCAGCGCTCAGTGGCACTTTGTTTTTTACTAACCCAACCGAAGCAGACTACGCTCAATACGCTTCGCAGGCGCTAGCGAAGGAAGTACAGGCGTCTTTGTGCGAAGCAAATAATGGCATTCCTCCGCTTTCAGAAAGGCTAGACCGAGCGATTAGCGGCTTCTGTGAAAGAACGGTTGGTAGATTGCTTTCTAGCGACCAAGTGAAAAATGTTCTGTTGGAAAACACAGCGCGAAAGAACAGATTTTTCTTCAGCACTTACGAAACGACTTTCCCCAACCAAACCTATAAAGCTGTCGGTCTGTTCAATCGGTTTTATCCATACGGTGCAGACTGGAATAACTCAAATGAATCTGATTCGGAGTTAGGAGGTTCGTTTTAGGCATGAGAGAACAGCCGCTAATCTATCTAGACCATAATGCCACAACGCCTGTAGAGCCGCAGGTTGTGGAGGCAATGTTGCCCTTTTTTAGCCAATACTTCGGTAATCCTAGCAGCCTTAATCATTCGTTGGGCTGGCAAGCAGAGGCCGCTATCGAAAAGGCCAGAGAACAGTTAGCCGCTGCGATCAACGCCGAGCCGGTTGAGATTGTTTTTACAAGCGGGGCGACAGAAGCTAATAACTTGGCCATTAAAGGCGTCGCCGAATCTTATATGGCAGACGGCCAGCACATTATCACCGTCGAAACAGAGCATAGCGCTGTGCTGGAGCCTTGCCGCTATCTGGAAAGATTGGGCTTTAGCGTGACCTATTTGCCAGTACAGCCAGATGGCCTAGTTCGCCTTGCCGATTTAGAGCAGGCATTTCGACCCGAGACAATTCTAGTGTCGATTATGACGGCTAATAACGAGATTGGGGTGTTGCAGCCAATTGACAAAATAGGTGCGCTTTGCCGCGATCGCAACGTCATTTTCCACACCGACGCGGCTCAGGCACTAGGAAAAGTAGCTTTAGACGTGCAGGCAATGAACATTGATTTGCTGTCGATGACTGCGCACAAGCTCTATGGGCCAAAGGGCATTGGCGCACTGTACGTTCGGCGTAAAAATCCGCAGGTGCGACTTGCGCCTCAGATGCATGGCGGCGGACAGGAGAGAGGTCTACGCTCGGGCACTTTGTATACGCCGCAAATCGTTGGTTTGGGAATGGCTGTGAGCCTTATGGTCGCGGGGCAACCACAGGAAACGAGCCGACAAGCAGGACTACGCGATCGCCTCTGGCAATCCGTCCAAGCGCTCCCTAATATCCATCTCAACGGCCATCCCACACAGCGCCTAGCCAACAACCTCAGCGTCAGCATAGAAGGCGTCAACGGCACAGACTTACTGTCAAAACTGCGTCATCAGGTGGCTTTGTCGTCAGGTTCTGCCTGTAGCGCCCAAAAGACATCGCCCTCTCACGTCATCAAAGCATTAGGGCGAAATGACTCGCTAGCAAAGGCAACGCTGCGACTTGGTTTGGGCAAAGGCACTACCGCTGAAGAAATTGATCGAGCAAGTGCGGCGGTGGTGAGTGCGGTGCGATCGCTCCGAGCAATAAGATAAGCTGTGAAGCAGTCTTTCTTATCGTTGTTAGCTAAATTACAGGGCAATTACCGTCATGGCTTCAGAAACGCGGCGTAGTTTTGCCGGTGGGCTTTCCGGCTCGCGGCCACTCACCACCTCTGTAGCGCTGATGTACATTGGCATCGTCATTACGTTGGTCTTTGTCATTGCCGCTATTTTTGCGCCCACGTTTCAATCCTGGGGCTGGCTGCAAAACCCGAATGACGGTCTTGCAAACGCTCCCCATCTAGCGCCTTCCGCCGAACACTGGTTTGGGACAAGTCGCCAGGGCTACGACGTTTTTTCGCGAACGGTCTTTGGAGCTAGAGCCGCCTGGCAGGTGGTGCTAGTGGCTACCGCCATGAGCGTGGTGGTGGGCGTACCGTTGGGAATGGTTAGCGGCTATTTGGGCGGCAAGCTCGACAAGGCACTGCTGTTTTTGATGGATACGATTTACACACTGCCGGGGCTTTTACTGTCGGTGACGCTAGCTTTCGTGGTGGGTCGAGGCGTTTTTAATGCAGCGATCGCCCTCTCCATTGCCTACGTCCCTCAGTACTATCGAGTGGTGCGCAACCACACAGTGAGCGTCAAGAACGAACTGTTTATCGAAGCAGCGCAGTCGATGGGCGCGTCTACTTGGGCGGTGCTCTCCCGCTATCTATTCCTCAATGTGGTGCAGAGCGTCCCCGTTCTGTTTACGCTCAATGCTGCCGATGCGGTGCTGATTCTCGGCGGGCTTGGCTTTTTAGGATTAGGTCTACCAGAAGCAACGCCAGAGTGGGGAGACTCACTGCGTCAGGCATTAGACGTGCTGCCAACGGGCGAAGTGTGGTGGACCGCGCTGTTTCCAGGGCTGGCCATTACCTTAATGGTGACCGGGCTTTCGCTGATTGGGGAAGGGCTTAACGAGTTCATCAATCCGCTGCTGCGTCGTGAGAACTGGGACTGACCGGTCGAGCAGCCTGAGCTGAGAAGTCCATACTAAAAAGCCGATTGCGTTTGAATGCAGTCGGCTTTTTGGTTCATTCAGATGGATAGTTTAAGCAAACTGCCTTTAGACAAACCGGAGCTTTAGCCCTGGTTCTTGATCGTTATAACTTCGACAATTTTCAAGGCCATTTCATCTGGAATGGCTAGAATTTGTCGCAGGTCGTCTATAAAGGACTGCTCCTCTGAAGAGACGGTGCCATCGGAAAAGACCAAGTCTACGGCGATGGTGAACGCTGTGGGTGCGAGCGTTGGAGGGAGCGATGCTTTTGCACACTGAATCAGTTCGCTGGGGCCGTGCTTTTTGAGGGCGTCTACCAGATAGTCCTTTGTGCGTTCAAAGCTGTCCATAGAGGACTTAAAGAGCCGCATTCGACCCAACCGCATTTTCATTTCGGTTTCTTCCGATTCAGAAAGATAGCCGTCTGAGGCGATCGCCACTAATGCGATCGCCGCAAACGCCTCTGCCGAATTCAGCGCGATTTTCTCACTCACGCCTTTCCCAAATACCTTATTAAAAATACTCATACGTTAAGCCCTTTACCCATCGGCCTGCTTGGAAGGCCCAGTACATATAGCGTAGATAGCGTTTTTCTTCGTCGGATAACGCTAAATGTTTGCAAGACGCTGATATCTCTAAGAGGGACATCGATCTGGCATAAACGCTGTGAGTATTGTTGGCACGTACGAACGTTTTCTAACAGTAAAGACAACTAATAAACAAAAAAGGGGAAGAATCGCAATCCTTCCCCTTTGCCACGGATGAGTTGAGTGTTGCCAAACACCTCATTCCTCTGTTATCAATCACTTGTCGTTTAGATGTTTAGTGAACGCGAGCGCTATACCGTTTGGCGCATTTCAGATTCGAGCTGACGTAGCAGGCTTTCGTTGCCTTCTGCTGTCGCCACCTCAATGCGATGCTGCAAACTGCGAGAAATGCTTTGCATATGAGTCAAGCTAGCCTCGTTCAACAAATCTCGGCGAGCTTTGGCAGCAGTGCTGTTGCCCGCCAACTTACGCAAGCCTTGCAGCGCATTAGCCTTGCGAGCAGTCGCCTTGACCTGCGCTGGCTGACCCGCTAGCTGAAGCAACTGCCCTTGGCGAGTCGTTTGGTAAGCCACACCACGATAGGTAAGCTGTTCAGCGGGCTGAGGGATAGGTACGTGCTGGACGTAGCGGACAGTAGCGGGCTGGCCTCTGTACTGGCAGGCTACTTCACTTTCAGTAACCTCCAACATAGGAGGGTTGTAGTCGTAATCGACGCCGCGATAGGTAAGTTTCATTTTTTTCGTTCCCCAAAAGTTGGAAATGTTAGAGAGTATCCAAAAACATTTGCGAGGCAACGCGTTCCTTCAGAGTGAAGCTAACCACTGTCTTAGCTGACTAATGCGATAGCTGTTTCTTACTTCCGTCTCTTGTTCCAAAGAACAGACGAGATGAACGGACTCAATTCGTTTTCTGTATACAGTTTTACAGTTTTGCCATTCTAATGACAAGGCTACTTAATATTCGGTTATCCTCTCATTTTCTTAGGGGCAACGCAAATAAGGGGATTCAGCGATTTATGCATGGAAATCCATTACATTTATTTACAAAATCGTTGTCAGAACGCCATAACAAAGATTTGTAAGCAGCCAGGTTTGCTAGCTGGAAGTACGCGTTTGTTCGATGGGCGATCAGACTCGTGCGATCGCATCAAGGGGTATTTACTGGCTTGCTTTGCAAAGAAATAACTCATAGCCTTTAAATAACGCTGATGCTTCTATCGCTTTTGTCACTTTTTCATCCGGCCTATTCGCCTATGACTTGCTTGCCTTTAACCTGTGTTATCAATCGGCGATCGCAATTCAGCGCTAGCCATCGCTATTGGCTAGACGAACTTAGCGAGCTAGAAAACATCCGGCGCTTTGGCAAATGTACTCGCGTCCCAGGCCATGGTCACAACTATGTATTGAACGTCTCTATCGCCAGCGAGCTAGACCCCTATGGCATGGTACTAAATCTCACCGAAGCCAAGCGCATTATTCAGCAGCAAATTATAGAATCTCTCGACTTTTCTTATCTCAACGACGTCTGGCCAGAGTTCCAACAGACATTGCCCACCACTGAGCATATCGCTCAAGCTATCTGGCAGAGGCTGACGCCTCATTTACCGCTCGTCAACATCCAGCTATTCGAAACGCCTGAGCTTTGGGCTGACTACAAAGGAAATGGAATGGAAGCTTATTTAACCGTCTCGGCTCACTTTAGTGCCGCGCATAGGCTGGCACTAAGTCATCTTAGCGATGAAGAAAATAGTAAAATCTATGGCAAGTGTGCTCGGTCAAACGGGCACGGCCACAACTATCAAGTCGAGGTTACCGTGAAGGGCGAAGTAGACGCGCGAACGGGCATGATTGTGGATTTAGTGGCGTTAAATCAGGTAGTTGACCAGTATGTAATTGAACCCTTCGACCATACCTTCTTAAACAAAGATGTTCCCTATTTTTCTCAGGTTGTGCCGACTGCCGAAAACATCGTTGTCCGCGTTTGCAATTTGCTGCATGATCCTGTCAAAGAAATTGGGGCCACCCTATATAAGGTAAAAATTAGCGAAAGCCCCAATAACTCCGCAGAAGTGTTTGCCCAAAGCTGCGTTGACGACTCTCTGCTGAAAATCCAGACTCAGGCGCTGGCAACGGTCTAGGCTATCGGTTTTAGATTGTTCGTTCAAGCACCCTACAAAATATCCCGAAAAAAGCCGCCCCATCGTTTGTTGATGGGGCGGCTTCTATAACGCCAGTATTCAGCTTAATAGCACCTGCAATCTGCCGAGTATATCCAGCAGATGCGAGATGTTACGGCCTAGACAACGCCAGCCATTTTCACGTCGTTCGTTGCCAACAGATACTGTAGCTCTTCAGAATCCACCGTCTCTTTGTCTACTAGCATGTCAGCTAGCTTGTCTAAGATATGACGATTTTCAACAAGAACCTGCTTGCAGCGCTCGTAAGCCTGGTCTACCAAAATCCGAACTTCAGAGTCGATAGAGGCGGCTGTCTTCTCGGAGAAGTCGCGCTCACTGGCAATATCGCGACCCAAGAAAGGATTACCTTGCTGGCGACCCAGGGCAACCGGCCCTAGCTTGTCACTCATGCCGAACTGCGTCACCATCTGACGCGCTACGCGAGCAACCTGCTGCAAGTCGTTAGAGGCACCTGTCGTCACTTCTTCCTCGCCGAAGATAATCTCTTCAGCTAAGCGACCCCCCAGAGCAACGGCCATCTGGTTTTGTAAGTAAGAGCGGGAATACAGACCCGACTCTAGACGTTCTTCACTAGGCGTGAACCAGGTTAAACCACCGGCTCGGCCACGAGGGATGATGCTGATTTTCTGAACGGGATCGTAGTCGGGCATAAGCGCGCCTACTAAGGCATGTCCAGCCTCGTGGTAAGCCACCAGCGTTTTACGCTTTTCACTCATCACGCGGTCTTTTTTCTCGGGGCCAGCCAGCACTCTGTCGATGGCATCGTTAACTTCGTCCATCGCAATCTCAGTGAGGTTGCGACGAGCCGCTAAAATAGCGGATTCGTTGAGTAGGTTAGACAGGTCTGCGCCAGTAAATCCAGGAGTACGACGCGCGATTTTCTCCAGGTCAACGTCTTGGGAGAAGCTCTTGCCGCGAGAATGCACGTTGAGAATTTCTAGGCGACCGGCGTAGTCTGGGCGATCTACAACCACCTGTCGGTCGAAGCGACCGGGGCGAAGGAGCGCAGCGTCTAAAACGTCAGGGCGGTTAGTGGCCGCGATGATGATGATACCGGTGTTGCCTTCGAAGCCATCCATTTCGGTCAGTAGCTGGTTGAGCGTTTGCTCGCGCTCGTCGTTACCGCCGCCAAGACCTGCGCCTCGCTGACGACCCACCGCATCAATCTCGTCGATAAAGACGATACAAGGGGCATTAGCTTTAGCCTGCTCGAACAGGTCGCGAACACGAGATGCACCAACGCCGACGAACATTTCAACGAACTCAGAACCGGAGATGGAGAAGAAGGGTACGCCTGCTTCGCCAGCAACGGCCTTTGCCAGCAGCGTCTTACCTGTACCTGGAGGGCCAACTAGCAGGACACCTTTAGGAATTTTTGCGCCAATTGCGGTAAAGCGATCCGCGTTTTTCAAGAAGTCTACAACTTCGGTTAGCTCTAGCTTTGCCTGGTCGATACCCGCGACATCGCCGAACGTGACCTGAGTCTGTGGCTCCATTTGGACGCGAGCTTTGGACTTACCGAAGTTCATCGCCTGAGAGCCAGGGCCGTTTTGGGCGCGGCGAAAGAGGAAGAACAAGGCAACCAACAGCAGCACCGGAATCACTAGCGCACTGAACAGACGCACTAAAGCGCTCTCGTCCTGCGTGGGCTGCACTGTGATATCGACTTTGTTGTCGGTGAGAATTTTGACTAGGCCGGGGTCTTGAGGTAGGTTGACCTCGACACGACCGGAACCGTCAGGAGAGACGAAGCGAGCAATGCTTTTGTCGGAGCTGATGACCACGCTCTCGATTTTTTGCTGCTGGACATCGTCAATAAATTGACTATATTTTTGAGACTTAATCTCAGTGGGGGATTGATCGAAGAACATAGTTGCCAATGCGATGACAACTACAACTAGTAGTCCGTAAAGACCTGCGTTTCTCCAGCGTTTATTCACCGGGGGGAAGCCTCCTATGTTGACTTAGATGGGGATGCTTAGTCTTGAAGCTCCCAAGCCCTAAAGCTGGTTTCGTAGAAGAACATTAAAAGAACGTTCTAGAAAAGGGGTCTTGGGTCAGCTTAAATACTGTCAGCGTTTTCCTTTGTTATTAACTTATGTTAACGCATTTCAGGAATCGTTACCTCACAAGGCTAAATTGCCAGCCGCTGCGACGATTCGTTTTTGCAATGCCTGAATGCACTCGTGATGAGCGTTATAGTTCAGTTTAGTCTGTCCGGCTATGATTGTGTGTATGGGTAGAAACCGTACGACGCAGTTGCTGTAGGCGATCGCCTCAAACCCCAAAATCATTTTGGCACTCCAAGGTTCCACACTCACCGACTCACCGGCTGCGCTCAGGCAAGCTACCAACCAAGCTCTCATTAATCCCGGCAGACAACGCTCTGTTTTAGGCGTCCACCAGCGACCGTCCTTCCATCCCCAAAGGTTGCCAGTACTGGTTTCCAGCCATTCTCCTTCCGCGCCTATCAGAATAGCTTCGGACGCGCCAGATGCCTCTGCTTGCGACTTAGCAAGCCAGCAGGCTAAATAGTTGCCGGTTTTATGGGTTGGCAAACTGCGTTGGTAAGTCAGCGGTGCGACCCAGGCCACGATGCCCGTCTGCTGCTGTTTAGTCAGGTTTGACGGTAAATCTCGACCTGTAATCCATTCGCAGCCATTGGGAAATAATGTAATTCGTAAGACGGAATATTTGATAAGCAACTGCTGAGCGCCTATGCGTACAGATCCCCAGTTAGGAATCGTCCAGCCGAACTGGAGGAGGGAGTTTTGGAGGCGATCGCAATGCCCCTGCCACTGAGTCAGCGGATGCGCCAAATCGCTCTCATAAACCCGCACAGTCGTAAACACCGTCGCCCCAAACCGCAGCCCCACATTATCCAAAGGCACACCCGTCCCAACCGCTGCCTCATCTTCCACCCATTTACCGTTATACCAGCAAGCACTCATCACTCATCACCTATCGTGGGCTGAGCGTAGTCGAAGCCCTATCCCCATCCTGGGCGCGATCGCTCAAACGCCCCACAAGATCCATCAGAAGTCACCGGCAACCCCACCAGCGGCGACTCTGGGTTGCGACAGCGCTGGCCGCGCAGATGACGACAGTGATAGCAGGTTTGATCGGTCTCGACTGAAGCCCTTTTTGGCCGTGGCCCTACTTTCATCAGCTCTTTCTGGTTCAGCCCGCGAATCACTAGCTGGTTGCCCTGCCAGGTCGCTTCTACAATGCCGGTATCCGCTAGCTGCGCCCACCTCACGTCGTTCTCAAGACCTTTGGGTAGTAGCATGGCTATCCCCGCCGGAGTAGACTCTACTTCGCCCTCGTACTGATTATTGCTAGGCGGAGCGGGCTGCCAAAAAGCTTCTGCGAGCGGCAGGGGCATTAGCTGAGCGGTCGTGGGTAAGTGCAGTTGATAGCGACTTTGCAAGTCGTCCAGGTTGGCCAAGTTAGTAAGCTGCTGAGACTCGCCGTGGACAAATACAACGTGCTGTGGGCGCAAGTTATGGATGAGCTGCTTGGTGCCACCGCCGTCGCAGTGATTGGTCAACATGTAGTGTTCCATCTTGACCTCTCCTGCTGCGGTTTGGGATTCTAGCGCACCGAGCCAATCGAAACGGCTCTCCGGCGACTGCTCCGCTATTTGGCCTTGCCATAGGGAAATATCGGCAGGATCGGGCGAAAATACTGTCCAGTTGCCTTGGTCGCCCTGGCAGTAAGTGCTGGGCAGGGTGGCTGGATGCACGATAAAGATGGCGGGGTCGATGCCGACTGCTAGCGCCTTTGGAGAAGTGCCTGCTTCTAGTCGGCGAATTCTAGGTAGGACGCGCTCATCCCAAAATAAGGGCTGGTGCTGGGCAAAGTTTTTAACAGTTGCGGGGAAGGCGGAGAGACAGCCCAAGTAAGCGTCGCAGCCCATCGCAATCAGCGGATCTACCCAAATGTCTACCGGCTGACCGGTGAACCGATGGTGCGATCGCATCAACATCAAAAGCTCTTGTCCTAACCCCAACAAAGGACAGGGAAAAACCGCTCTGCCCGGATGTCCATTTTTTTCCTTAAGCGCCTCGCTCAGGCAATCAAGTAAGTAGTTCTCCTGCTGTTTGCGATGCGGGTGACGTTCGGTGCCGTAGCTGCCTTCTACGATCATCACGTCTGGCTTTAGGTTTCGCAACTCGGTCAGCGGCATCCCTTCTACGAGTCGCCCGTTGGATAGAAAGCAGTCGCCACTGTAAAAAACGCTGAAGGTGCGATCGCTCGTTTCGTAGGTAATTAAAAAGCAGGCAGCTCCTGGCAGATGGCCCGCAGGCCAGAGCTGTACCGTGAGGCCGGGGGCGATTTCGATAGGCGATCGCCAGGGCAGCGTTCGGCAGAAGTTAGTATCTTCTTGTCCGGGCCAGTTAAGCGGGATCAGCCGAGCGGTGACATCACTACTAAAAATCGGTAAATGAGGGAAAGCGCGGTGTAGCGGTAGCAGTCCTCGAATGTGGTCTGTGTGGGCATGGCTGCACAGCACAAAGTCGGCGGCATTCTCTTTTAACGGCTCGATATCGGCTAGGCCACAGTCGAGCAAAATAGAATAGGGGCCAATCTGAATACGCAGACAGACCCCTTCGTGCTGATAACCGACGCCATAGGGAAAACAAGCTAGCTCAGTCACGGAAAATGATCGCTCAATGTAACGGTAAGACCTGATGGTGGATCTTCTAGCAGGCTTCTAGCTAGTAGTCTTCTAACAGGCTTTTAGCTAAATTGCTTAGACCCCTAGTGCGCAGACCCATTTCCATGATAGTTCTCTGAATCGTAAAAGCCGTTACGGGTGCCGAAAAACAGGCAGGCGACTGAGAACAGGCCCACGAGGGCGAAAATAACAAGTTTGATATCCATGATTTCCTATTGCGAATGGGCTGTGAATTGACGACTCGTAGAGGGTTGCGACACAGCTATGTCATTAGAGATACTAGCAACTTTGCTCCGTAAATAATAAGATTCTTAATGGTTTCTGACAAAAACTCTGTCGAAAGAATAATCAAAAACCCTAATCTGACCCAGCGAATTGAACCCGATTGGTGCGATCGCCCTTCTATAGAGGTTGCGCCTGACCTGATTGGCTGCACGTTGCTCAGACAAATGCCAGATGGCCCACTGATTCGAGCTTTGATCATAGAAACTGAAGCTTACGCACCGGGCGATCCGGCTTGCCATGCCTACCGGGGGAAAAGTAAACGCAATGCCGCCATGTTTGGCCCGCCCGGACACAGCTATGTCTATCTCATTTACGGCATGTATCACTGTTTAAATGTCGTGACTGAGGCAGAGGGAATAGGCAGCGCCGTACTCATTCGGGCCTTATCGCTCGACTCGTTGCCACCACAGCTAACCCCTGAACAAGCTAAAAAGCCCCACCGCGTAGCGGCAGGGCCAGGAAAACTGTGCAGAGCATTAGAAATTGATCGCTCCCTAGACGGGGTGCTGTACCATCCGGCTAACGGACTTTGGCTAGAACATCGGGAGCACTCAGTAAGTGAACCCGACTTGGTACAGACGACGCGTATCGGCATTACTAAAGCCGCTGAGCAGCCTTGGCGATGGTATTTAAGAGACCATCCAGCCGTTTCTAAAAAATAGGTAGCGGGGAGTCGAGTTTTCGAGACTGATTCGGCTGCTGTCTTAGAGAATGATGTCTTTGCCTGAGCTGGTGAACTTCACTGAGTTTACGTTCCAGGCATCGTTGTTTAGCAGTGTTTCTTCGATGCTGCCAAAGAGCGATCGCTGTTCGCAGCTAGAGAGTGAAACGAACTTTCGCTCTGAGCCAGGTGCTAGCTGCATGTCTACTATGGCCGTACCGCCCGTGACATTGACCTGATAGCCCGCAAGCTTGAATGCGGTGTATTCTTCTGCGCTCATCGCTTTACCCACCGCTTCGTCAATGGCCTTAGCGCTAGAAACCTGTACCGGCTGTGCAATAAAATCGTTGCACTGATCGTCGATGGTGTACACCTCAACGGTGACCATGTCGCCGTCAGCGGAGGGCTTGCTGGGTTGGGTGCCATCAGCCTGTGCCGGAACGGGATCTTTTGCAGGCGGTGCTTCGACGACGGATGGCTTAGTCTCCTTCTTGGGGGCAACAGCCTCTGGCACCGCTTTGGGTTCTGGCTCTACGACTGCCGTGTCTGGTGAGGTTGCACAGCTTGCCATCGCCAGCGTTAGCGCGAGCACTAACCCCTTTATTCCCGCACGTTTTACACGCATCATGTTGACACCGGTCGTTTTGATCGCTGTCGTGTTTACAGCTTGGCGATTGGTCTGGGTGGGGGTAGAAGCTGGCAAGCGAACCATCTGACGAAATACTGAGTACAGCACTATATAAAAGATATCCTTATCCTACAAAGCAGGGGGCCTGCCGGTGCACTTTATGTGCCAATTTACCAAGCAATGCGGCCTCAAATCAGCTAACCGCACCCTATTTTTATGACTAACCTTGCCTGGACTCGACGCCACATTATTTCTTTAGCGGACTTTAGCCCGACTGAGTACGAAAGCGTTTTGCAAACGGCGCTCAGCTTTCAGGGCGTTTTGTCGCGGCGGACCAAAAAGGTTCCCACGCTACAGGGCCAAGTGGTCGCCAATTTGTTTTTCGAACCCTCGACTCGAACGCGTAGCAGCTTTGAGCTAGCGGCTAAGCGACTGTCGGCCGATACGCTCAACTTCTCACCGGGTAGCTCGTCGCTCACCAAAGGCGAAACCATTTTGGATACGGCTAAAACCTACTTGGCGATGGGCACCGATTTAATGGTGATTCGACATCAGGGGTCGGGCGTACCGGCGACGATTGCTCAGGAAATGGACAGGCTGGACGCAGGCGTATGGGTGCTAAATGCGGGCGATGGTCAGCACGAGCATCCTTCTCAGGCGTTGCTAGATCTGCTTACCATTTGCAATTCAATTAATCCAGATCAGCCAACGATTGAGGATTTGAGGGGTAAGAAGATCGCGATCATTGGAGATATTTTGCATTCGCGAGTGGCGCGTTCTAACCTGTGGAGCCTGACAGCTTGCGGCGCGGAGGTTCACTTAGCCGCACCGCCTACGCTGCTGCCTAAGGCGTTTGCTGACGCTTTCTCGACGCCCCTAGAGACTGAGAAAGGAAAGGCACTGCGGCAGGTGTTCGTGCATTGGCAGCTTGCGCCTGCGCTGGAGGACGCTGATTTTGTGATGGCACTGAGGCTGCAAAAGGAGCGGATGACGGGTCATTTGCTGCCGAGTTTGCGGGAATACCATCGGCAGTTTGGATTGACGCGCGATCGCCTGAAAGCCTGCAATCCCAAAGTAAAAGTTTTGCACCCCGGCCCTACTAACCGGGGGGTAGAAATTACCTCTGACTTAATGGACGACCCGCAGCTCAGTTTGGTGAGCAAACAGGTGGCGAGCGGGGTAGCTGTGCGGATGGCGCTGCTTTATTTGATGGGAGGGACTAGGGCTTCGACTACGCTCAGCCCCCGATGAGCGATGAGTTTACAGAATCGAGCGTAAAGCCCACCTCTTTTAAGGGTGGGATATAAGCCGGTGAGTGCTAGCGAACAACCAATGTTTATC
>QBMC01000101.1 GCA_003242035.1 Nodosilinea foveolarum
TAGGATGAGTAACGATTGAGTTTCGACTAATCACTGCTATTTCCGATAAGGTCTAATATATCAACGGAACCTCTGCCAGCGTTGAAAGAAAAATTGTAAGCCAACCACTAGGAGAATTTTCGGTGTGTAGCGTGGTGAAGGCGGAATTGCTGTTCGGAGCACGGCGCAGTCAACGGGTCGAAGAGAACTTATTACGCTATAGAAGCTTTTTTGATTCGCTGCAAAGCTTTCCTTTCGATGACGATTGTGCTGAAGAATACTCTTTGGTTCGAAGTGAGCTGAGTCGTCGGGGCAATTTAATTGGTCATAACGATTTGTTGATTGCAGCGATCGCCCTCACCCACCATGCAACTTTAGTCACCCATAACACAAGAGAGTTCAGCCGCGTTAGCAATCTGCGGTTGGAAGATTGGCAAAAGAGCGAGTAGCCGGTTGCTTTGAAACGACACGGCATTTCTTTACTTCGGCTCTCGTGACCCTTTGTTTGCAGTTGCGTTCCTTTCCAAACACCTCGCGTTCCTTTACCCTACTAGGCGTCTATTGACGCGGTCGGTAGTTAGGGTTGCGAGGGTAGTCTCTGTCGTCGTAGCGATCGCCCGGTGGCCCATAGTCATCAGGATTGTCATATCGTCTGTCACCCGGCGGACGACTCGGCGGATACCCAGACGGCGGACGGTTCGGCGGTCTATACCCCCTTTGCTCGTAATCTGGCTGTCCATAGCCCTGCTGTCCATAGCCGCGCTCTGGCCGATAGCCCAGCATATCTTTCTCTACATGCATCTTTAGCTGCTGAGCCATTCGCCGCAGCCCTTGCCGCTCGTCCTGACGAATAAACGGCAAAAAGACTTTAGAGAGAATCCCCGAAAACGTCTCGCGATGCAGGTAGCTCGTCCGACCCGGCATTCGCTCTTGCAGCTCAAACGTATGCTCAGTCTTCAACCCTGGAATAGACGTCGTCCACTTCATCAAACTCGGCGGACGCAGCACCGTAATCAAAGGCTGAAACTCAGTCTCTTCATCGCCTTCTACCCGCTGCATCGCTAAGAAAAGCTCATTGCCCCTCGCAATTCGAATGCCGGGTTCGCAATCGTAAAAAAAAGTATTCCAATAGCGCCACTGATTTTTTCTCATCAGCGCTTCCCACACCATGCTCTGCGGCGCGTTAATGTCAATTTCAGCGTACAAAGTTGGCATAGCAAGGTTCGTGAATAACTTTTATGGGAGACACAAGGCAATTAGCCTTAACATGCCCTAAGCAATTGATAGCGTTTTGAGCAACGTTTTCAAGGGCATTTTAGCAATCTTTCAATACCAACCGCCCTCCTATGGTCAGTTTGACACCGAATCCTAGCTACAGTTTAACCCTACGAATTAAGCTACCGAACCGGGTGAATCGCCTATCTGCTGTGATTGAGGCGATCGCCCGCGCCGAAGGCAACCTCGGCAACATCGACGTGGTCGAAAAAACCCGCGACTACATTATCCGCGATATCTCAGTAGATGCTTCTAGCACCGAAGCCGCCGCTAACATCGAAGCCGCCGTCCGCCAGCTAGACACCGTAGAAGTTCAGTCCGTGCAAGATCGCACCTTCGCGCTGCATCAGGGTGGCAAGCTGCGAGTAGAAGCGAAGGTGCCGCTGCGCGAGCAAGATGATTTGGCCATGGCCTACACGCCTGGGGTCGGGCGAGTTTGCTTAGAGATTGCCAAAAATCCAGAGCGGGTATACGACCTGACGATTAAGGGCAATACGGTGGCGATTGTCAGCGATGGCAGTGCGGTTCTAGGACTCGGAAACTTGGGCGCAGCCGGGTCGATGCCGGTGATGGAAGGTAAGGCCATGCTGTTCAAGGAATTTGCGGGGCTAGATGCCTTTCCGATTTGCCTGGACACGCAGGACACCGAAGAAATCATTGAGACGGTAAAGCGGATTGCGCCCGTGTTTGGCGCGGTGAACCTAGAAGACATCAGCGCCCCTCGCTGCTTCGAGATTGAGCGGCGATTGCAGGAAGAGTTGGATATTCCAATTTTTCATGACGATCAGCACGGCACGGCGATTGTGAGTTTGGCGGCGCTGACTAATTCGCTGAAGGTCGTCGGTAAGCAAATAGGCGAAATTAAGCTGGTGATTAATGGGGCCGGGGCCGCTGGGTTGGCAATGGCCAGATTGTTCAAAAAAGCGGGCGTGAAGCAGCTCGTAATTTGTGATTCTAAGGGAATTATTGGAGACGATCGCACCGACCTCTCAGACGCCAAAAAAGAATTCGCAGTCTCCGAATCCGGCAACCTAGTCGACGCGATGAAAGGCGCAGATGTATTCATGGGCGTCAGCGCACCGGGCGTCGTCACCGTAGAGATGGTGCAGGCGATGGCCGATAAACCGATTGTATTTGCAATGGCTAACCCCATCCCCGAAATTCAGCCGGAGCTATTGCAAGGTATCACGGCAGTCATGGCCACCGGGCGCAGCGATTATCCCAACCAAATTAACAACGTGCTGGCTTTCCCAGGCGTGATTCGCGGCGCGGTGGACTGTCGAGCGCAGGCGATTACCACCGATATGTTTTTGGCAGCGGGTGAGGCGATCGCCTCCCTCATTCCAGACGTCGATCTCTCCGCTGACAACATCATGCCATCCGTATTCGATAAGCGCGTCGCCCCCGCCGTTTCAGCAGCGGTACAAAAAGTAGCTCGCAGCGCCGGTATCGCCAAGAAGTGACTTCGACTACGCTCAGCCACCAGTTCGACTACGCAAGAGACTTATGCCAAAGTTGAGATATCCGTTGACGGTCTATCCGTTCCACATTGACGCGATGGGCCACGTTAATAACACTGTCTACATTCAGTGGATGGAAATTGGCCGAACGCTTCTCATTGAGGCGGTCGAGATGCCGATGTCGAGAATCATGCAGCAAGGCTTTGGCCCTGTCCTAGTCGCGACTCAAATTAGCTATAAAAAGCCTTTGCTTCTAGGCGATACCGTCACCGCGAGTATTTGGCTATCTCAGCTCCGAGGAGCCTCTGCGGAGATGTCCTTTGAGTTTTTCAATCAGCATGGCGAGCTTGCCGCGATAGGCGCTCAACGCGGTCTTTTTATCACCCTGTCCACCCAAAAACCCAAACGCTTGAGCGCAGAAGATCGCGATCGCTTCAGCCATTACCTCATCGAAGCCTAACTCAGGGGTGATTTGTGCGATCGCCCCATGCCATAAACTAGCCAACAGCAATAACGAAATCCTTAGAAAACCCATGCCAGACACACCGCTCAACGAACAAGCCAAAAAGACCATGCTCCGCAAGATCCCTCACGGCGTCTACGTATGCGGCGTTAAAGATGGCGACGACCTCAACGGCTTCACCGCTAGCTGGGTCATGCAGGCTTCCTTCACGCCGCCGATGGTCACCAACTGCGTCAAGTCCGACTCCACCTCTCATGCGATGATTGAGTCGAGCGGCGTATTTGCCCTCAGCGTATTAGAAGAAGGTCAAAAAGCGATCGCGCAGAACTTCTTTAAGCCACTGCGCCGATCCGGTAACAAGTTCGAAGATATCGAGTTCTATCAGGGTGAAGCGACCGGTTGCCCGATTATCAAAGAAGCTTTGGGCTATGTGGAATGCAAAGTTGTTGGCTCGGTGAAGCATGGCGACCATACCGTGTTTGTGGGCGAAGTGATTAGCGCAGGCGAGCACAAAGAAGGTAAGCCGTTGCTGCTGGAAGATACGGGTTGGAACTACGGTGGTTAGAGACAGTGAATAGTTAGCTTTTTTGTAGAGGAGTAATCGCAGTTTTGACAGCGATTACTCTTTCTCAATTTTATGTCTATGCTATGCGCTAATGTGATTGGGTTTTATGCGAATCTTCTTAATCTGCCGCGAATGTAAGCGATCTGTTGCTCTAATTCGTTGGATGCATTGTTCCAGTCGAATCCCAATCCCTGCATACTCATTCCAGACCATTGATCGTCGAGATAACCTTTAAAGCTTTCTGCTCTGTCGAGACGTAAATCAATGTCTCTAACGTCTCGAACTACCTCTCTGGTCTCAGAGTCAAGAATAGGCGTATCAAGGATGATAGCGTCTATGTATGCAAATAGACCGCAAAGCCGACTTATGTGGTACAGCCCTAAAGTAGTAACACGCAGCGTATGCGGCATAATCTGGCCAGGTTGAGGAATCAAACGAGCAGTAGTCTCTATCAATTTTTTTCTAGTACTTGTTACTAACGCCTCATCAACTTGGTTAGCAGTAAAACCTAAACCTTGAAAGTGCTCGTAAACAATATTTGTTTCTACAAAACCTCCGTTGGAACCGTTAGAGCCTAGTGAATGGATTACTCCTATCAACAAAGGCAAAACAAAATGTTCTTTAGGATCATTGGAAGAGATATCAAAAAGATTAGCTATAGGAGAACGTGTAGCATCATAGTAAATGTTATCTCCAAAAAGCACTGCTCTCACGAACTCGTGTAGAGGAATAATATATCCGGTTCTACTATCCTTACCCTGAATGTCTACGATTTTTTGAGTGTCAATATGTCCGCTACCAAAGAAGCCTCTTACCAAATCTAGTGCTAAGCGGATGTTACCTCCAGAAATATTATCAATGCATTCGCTAAGTTCCTTATTAGTTCGTAACGACTTCAGGAATGAGCAGATAATAGCCTCAAGAGAGGCGAAACGTACGCCCATTCCTTCTGGTAAAACTTGAATCGGAATCTCGCCACGAGTCAGTTTGAGAGCAAAATCTAAGCGTCTTTTAAGAACGAGATCAACTCTTGGTGGAGACACAGAAAATGCTTTTGGATGGTATCCACTTAATGCCCCAAGCTGTTGAGAACGATGAAAAGTCTCAGGCCGAAGAGTAACGAAAACTGTAGTTGACCAATGCTCCGCTATCTCCTGAGATATAAGAAATACTTGTTGTTGAGTAGATTCATCTCTTTGATCTGAATTATCTAAGATCATAATGAGCTGCTGCTTCCTACCGTTTGCAATATGTCTCAGTGATTGTTTTAGGTTTTCTTCTGGAGTAGCAAGCTTCTTTTCTAGCAGCTCAATCTCTTTTTCTTTGAACCGCTGTGGATCAGTGTCATACAAGTCAGAATAAATTCCCTTCCTGAATCTTTGTAAATCTGAGTGATAGACACCGCGAACGAAGTTGCGTTCCTCTATGTCAATTTCATAATCTTTTCTGAGTTGATTTGTCACTTCTTTTATAACAAATGACTTTAGATCTATCGAAAGAGTTGCCTGAGAACCTAAGTCGATATACAAGGTAATTGCTTTTTCAAAAACAGAAGGCGCTTCTACTTTAATCAAGTTTCTTATAAATGTTGTCTTGCCAACACCGACGCTGCCAATTAAAAGTATTGGTCGGCGGCTAAGGCTCTCGGCCAACAATTCTGGTGAAATACCCTGTCGGTCAGCGGCTTTCACTAAAACAGGTGCAGGAGCTTTTGAATCGAAAAGTGCAGCGTATCTTGCCTCTAAGATATTCTTGCTTGCGAGAGAGTGCTGCGACAGCGCACCCGTTTTGCAATAGCATTCTTCAAGAAAATCTTTCTCTAAAACTTCTGAACGAGTAAGATCCTCAATTACTAAATCACTAACAGTCTGAAGATCTGTCTGAAATACGTTTCTGCCTTTAATTCCAGGGTATGTGGCAATAGTCTCAGATAGCTTTCTAGGAAGCTGAGATTGCAGATCCCCGATGAGCCTAGCTTGCAATCTTTTTTCTTCTACTCCTGGTTTAGACAATGCTTGCCAAAGATCCAGAAAATTTTCTAGCATTTTCTCAAGCGAACAAAATACTAGTGCTTTTCCTTCAAGCGGTGATATACCATCGCTCCTTACAGCAATAAACGCGACAATTTGATAACCATTAGAAACTGCCCCAAACGGCGCACCCCGTTCTTGGCAGTAGGCAGCAGCCTGAGATATAGCTGCTTTCAGGTTCTTATTGTCTCTAGATATAGACTTTATCGAATACTCAATTTTCGAATTACCTGCTGGTAAGTAGATCAGTCTAATCATTTTTTGGACAAGTGCGCGTCAGACCTGGACTTCAGGCACCAGCGTCTTATATTTAATTTGACCTACCTACTTATTTCGAAATAAAGGTCTTCTTTTTTTGCTTCAACGATTAAGATTCTTCTTGGGGCGTTGAATGAGTAGTCTGTGTATTCGCCGTTATAATGCTCCTCCATAACGACATCATCTTTTGACCACCCTAGGCATTCAAAGAAGAGACGATCAATCACTTGAAAACGGGTATCTGCTTCATTTCTATGTGCTGGCTCATGCCAACTAATGAGACGCTTTAAGTTTTGCCTACATTCCTCGTAGTCGAATGTCATATTGATTCCTGCATAACCGTAATTAACTCAGCAACATAATGCTCAGATTATAGAAGGAAAAAGCTGTCCTGTCTCTACGGGTAGACCTAACGAGGTGATGGCGATTTTGACCCACTCACCCGACTGTTCAATCAGACTCCCCTGTCAGCAGAATGACCCCATTATCCTCCTGCACCCGTCCGCATCCTCTCTACATCAGCCGGGAAGTCCTCTGCATCAACTGGCATTAAGACCGTCTTGGTCGGGAAGCTCTCTGCCTTTCTCAGCATCAAGCTTGTTCCAGTCGGGAAGCCTTCTGCGTCGTCCGGCATCAACTCTGCTCTAGTCGGGAAGCCTTCTGCGCCTCCCGGCATCAAGTCTGCTCTACATGTCGCCTACCCTCATCTCACCGGGCAAGCTACCAACATTCTCACACCCAAAAGCATCTACCTTTCCTCCATGCTCAAGACTCAAAGCATCGACCAGCTACTTAGCCAAGCCCAAGTCGCCATCGACAACGCGCTCAACAATCCCACCATTCTCTCCGCCCTGGGCGACTACGCCTACACCACCGCCCGCATCCAAACCGGCAAAAAGCTCTACACCGAAGCCGCCGCCGCTCAGCTCGCCCAAACCGCCGAAGCCGGAGAGCAAATTTCCGCCTCAGCCACCGTTAACGACGCTTGGGAAACCGCCAAAAAGTCCTACATTCGCTTCATCAAAATCGCCCGCATTGCCTTCAAACACGATGCCGGTATCAGCACTCAGCTCGCCCTTAGCGGCACTCGCAAACGCACCTTTTCTGGCTGGATGGCCCAGGCTACTCAGTTTTATAAAAATGCGATCGCCAACAAAGTCATTCTCTCTAGCTTCAAGAATTTGGCATCACCGAGCAAAAGCTCAAAGCCGGACTCGCTGAACTCACCGCTGTTGAAGCCGCTAACCTGACGCAAGAAAAAGAGAAAGGAGAAGCGCAGGCGGCCACCCAAAAGAGAGATGCTGCCCTGGATGATCTGCAAGATTGGCTGAGTGACTTTTTGGCGATCTCTAAAATCGCCCTAGAAGAAAAACCCCAACTGCTAGAAGGCTTAGGCATATTAGTTCGCGCTTAAGCTGTCTAGCTCAGGCAACCGCACCTTCAGGCAATAGCGCTGTACTCATCCCGCTGTGCCATTTCTGCCAACTGATTTTCTATTCGCTGCATTTCTTACCGCTGTCCTCTTAGCTTTTTTGGCTAGCTTTTTTGCCGACTTAAGGGCTTCTTTTTTCTTCAGTTTGCTGGTCTTTTTCAGCTCCTTGCGAGCGGCCATTTTCTCGTTGTGCGTAGCCTTCACTTTCGCTTTGGGAGCGGCCCTCACTTTCTCTTTCCCGAACGCGCCATCAACTTTTTTCGTTTTGGCTTTCAGGCTCGGTGCGGGTAAGGGTGCGCGCTCATCTAAGGCCGTGGCGGACACCACAGACTCGGTAGTTGCTTCAATGTGTTTTGCGGTTTTTAGCTTGGGGGCTGTGGCCGAACTCGGTGTGTTCTTTGGCTGAGGGGCTTTGATTTTAACCATATAAATTTTTGACACTATACGGGTGTCGATGAATTGTTGAGAAACCGCCAGCGTCATCATCTCAATGAGCCAGCCGAGTGTTAGTTGGCAGGTGGCTATCCCTCCACGAATAGTTTGTGATTAGACAGCATCCGGTATTGACAGCACAATCTTAGAAATCAGTCATATCACTGGCTTCGCCGGGATAAAACCCTTCCGATAAGATGATATCTAACGAGTAAGCCGAGGCGGGTGGGAAAGTTTTTGAAGGCAATCCAGTGTCTTTGACTGCGAGCATTAGCCCTTTTTTGTAAGCAGCCGCTAACACTTCATTTAGGTAGGGCTTAAGACTAGGATTGTCAGCAACGAGTTCACCAATGTCTAATCGCTGTATGTTGATAGTTGCAAACCAACTGCGACTGCGATTTTCAGGTTGATACTCCCATTTCAGCAGATGGCCGATAAGTATAGCCAAGCGATTGCGTAGCTCTTGTCTTTGTTGCCTGCCCAAAGACTCTATCTCCTCAATCACATTAGCCGAATCTATTTGTTGCCACTGCTGATTGCGCAACAATAAAGACTGCCGCTGCGTCCAAGCATAGAAATCTACCTCGTAGAGGCTGTTGTTACGATCTATTGGCACAGGCGAATTGAAAGCTCTCATCGTTAAGTCAGTCGGGTTAAAGATCGTGAGAAGACTTCAGCTTAGGAGACGAGTTTGAAAGCGAACTCACCTCCTAACACTGACATCTATTTTAGAGAGAAATTAGCTGCCCTGGCGTAGTTTCTCTAACACGCTCTGATCTTCCATCGTGGTCGCATCGCCTACCACTTCCTCATCGCTAGCTAGATTGCGCAAAAAGCGGCGAATGATTTTGCCGGAGCGGGTTTTGGGCAGGGCATCGGTAAATTGGATTTCGCCTGGGCGGGCGATCGCGCCAATCTCCTTCACCACATGCTGCTTCAGCTCAGTCTTCAGCTCATCACTCGCGCTATACCGGTTTTCCAACGTCACAAACGCATACACATCCTCACCTTTTAGCTCATCCTTACGACCCACCACCGCCGCTTCCGCCACCGCCGGATGCGACACCAGCGCCGACTCAATCTCCATCGTCCCCAGCCGATGCCCAGACACATTTAGCACATCGTCCGTCCGACCCATCACCCAAAAATAGCCGTCCTCATCCTTCCTAGCGCCATCGCCCGCAAAGTAAAAATACTGGCCGTCCTTGGGTGGAATATGCTCCCAGTAAGTCCGACGAAAGCGAGCGTCATCGCCATACACTGTGCGCATCATGCTTGGCCAGGGATGCTTCACGACTAAATAGCCGCCTTCATTCACGCCGACCGGATTACCTTCGGTATCCACCACGTCGGCCAAGATTCCAGGAAAAGGCTTAGTGGCAGAACCGGGCTTAGTCGGAGTCGCACCTGGCAAAGGCGTCAGCATAAATCCGCCCGTCTCGGTTTGCCACCAAGTATCGACAATCGGGCAATTATCGCCGCCAATCACTTTGCGATACCACATCCAGGCTTCTGGGTTAATCGGCTCGCCCACCGTGCCCAAAATTCTCAAAGAAGACAAATCGCGAGCATTGGGTTCTTTATCGCCCATTTTCATAAACGCGCGAATGGCCGTAGGCGCTGTGTAAAAAATAGAGACCTTGTACTTTTCTATCACGTCCCAAAAAGCGCCAGGGTTAGAAGGCCGAGGCGCGCCTTCATACATCACCGTCGTTGCCCCGTTAGAGAGCGGGCCATACACAATGTAGCTGTGGCCAGTGATCCAGCCCACGTCTGCTGTACACCAGTAAATGTCGTCTTCCTTAATGTCGAATGTCCACTTAAAGGTCATGTGGGTATAGAGGTTGTAGCCAGCCGTTGTGTGGACGACGCCTTTGGGCTTGCCGGTGGTGCCGCTAGTGTAGAGAATGAACAACAAAGCTTCGCTGTCCATCGGTTCTGCTGGGCAATCGGTCGAGGCATCGGGCTTTACGTCGTGCCACCAAACGTCGCGGCCTGCTGTCCAATCCACCGCTTGTTTTGTTCGCTGTACAACCAGCACATTCGTCACAGAAGGAACGGCGTTGTCTGCCAGCGCAGCGTCCACGGCGGGCTTTAGACCCATCGGTTTGTCTTTACGAAAGCCGCCGTCTGCGGTGATGACTACTTTGGCTTCGGCGTCGTTAAGGCGATCGCGCAAAGCCTCCGAACTAAACCCGCCAAATATCACCGTATGCGCCGCTCCGATCCTGGTACAGGCCAACATCGCGATCGCCGCTTCAGGCACCATTGGCATGTATAGGCCAACGCGATCGCCCTTCCGCACACCCATATCCTTCAGCACATTCGCCATCTGGCAAACCTCGGCGTGGAGTTCGGTGTAGGTGAGCGATCTGGAATCCCCCGGCTCGCCCTCCCAAATCAAAGCCGTCTTGTCTTTTTTGTCCGTTTTTAGATGACGATCTAGGCAGTTGTAGGAAATATTGCTCTTACCACCGACAAACCACTTCGCAACCGGCGGCTGCCAGTCGAGCACGGTATCCCACTTTTCAAACCAGTCCAGCTCCTGCTCGGCCAGCTTTGCCCAAAACGCCGCCGGGTCAGCCGCCGCCTCGTCGTACAGCTTTTGGTACGCCTCCATGCTAGGTATGCGCGCCTTTTCAGAAAACGCCGCTGGCGGTTCAAATACCCGCTGCTCTTGCAATACCGATTCAATCGTGGAGTCTGACATGAGAAGTAAGCCCTAACGTACTATGGAAGCCTTTCAAAACCATACTGCGTTTGCTCGCGGCTCGTTCATCAGCGCTGAGTTCCTTAATATTTTTGAGCCATGCCCGAAGAATGCCGGTCGTAGATTACAGACGACAGAATCTTCCTTTAGTATGTCTATGTATGCATATCCCTGGTCATGAGAATGTCTCTCCCCTACGCAATTTTGGCCGCGATTACCAATCAGCCTTGCAGTGGCTACGATCTAGTTAAGCGGTTCAACAAATCGGTAGAGAGCTTTTGGAGCGCTAGCCATCAGCAAATCTACAAGGCGCTGGCGCAGTTGGAAAGGCTCGAACAGGTTTCGTTCGAGCGGGTGGAACAGCGAAACCGGCCTAACAAAAAAATTTACACCGTAACTGAGGAAGGGCGGCAGGCGTTGCAAAGTTGGATTGGGGAAAGTGGCGCGATCGCCCCCACCAAATCCGACCTACTCATCAAGCTGTCCGTAGGCCACATCGTGCCAACCGAAACCCTGCTACAAACGCTAGACGTTTACTACCAGCAGCACAAAGAAAAACTTAAAAGCTTTCAGACCGTTTCTAAACAGTACGCTCAGGTGCCTCAGCTCTCTAGAGAAAGCCAGTTCAACTACCTGACACTGCGAGCAGGCATTCGTCAGCAGCTTGCCTGGATTGCCTGGTGCGAGGAAGCGATGGGCTTTTTGGGGCAACCGGTAGCGGTCAGAGAACCCTCTTCTGTTGGCTAATAGGCTTCACCAGCGAGCTTCAACTGGCACCCTTTAGCTGACAAGTTTCGCATAGGCCAAAAAATTCTAGCGTGTGATAGAAAATCTGGAACTGATGAGACTCGTTTAAGTGATGCTCTAGTCCATGCACCGGACATTCTGTAACTTCAATAGAGTTGCCGCAGCGCAGACAGGTGAGATGGTGAGTGTCGGCCTGCGCCGGACTATAGAGCGATTCGCCGCTAGGCAGGGTTCGCACCTGCACGACGCCTTCCAACTTCAAAGACTCCAACGCCCGATAAACCGTTGCTAGCCCAACGCTAATTTTTCGCTGCTTGAGCTGCGCGTAAAGTTCCTGCGCCGAAATAGCATTTTCTAGCTGCTTCAGCAAATCTAAAACTTGGGTTTGACTGCGAGTGCGACGGCTTTTCATTCGCCCTTGGAGTGATGAAACAGAGTGAGTGAAAGCTGAACAGGCCTGTCAGCAAATAAACACTTAATACAGCTTAGGCCAAGCCGCTACGGACAGGGAAAGAATTACGGTAGGATCGCGATCGCTCCACGCCCACTCTCTAACGTTTGATCAATGACCCAATCTTCCGCCCAAACCCATTTGTATCAGGCCAAAGTGTACGTCACTCTGCGGCCTTCAGTGCTCGATCCAGCCGGTACAGCGGTACGCGCCGGTCTAGCTCATATGGGGTACGACAATGTTTCCAAAGTGCGAATCGGCAAGTACATCGAGCTAGAACTGACCGCAGAAAATGAAGCGTCAGCTCAAACGCAGCTCGATAAAATTTGTGACCAGTTGCTAGCAAATCCAGTGATTGAGAACTATCGCATTGAAGTGTTGGAAGCCGTCACTGCTTAGCGTATCGCCAGATATACACTGCAAGATATTAGGTCTAAAGATATTAACAGGAGCGAATTTGATGAAGTTTGGTGTGATTGTTTTTCCAGGGGCCAATTGCGATCGCGATGTCGCCTACGTCCTGCGCGATCTGCTCGGTCAGCCGACCAAAATGATCTGGCACGAAGATAGTGACTTATCCGATATAGATACCGTTATCGTGCCGGGTGGGTTTAGCTATGGCGATTATTTGCGCTGTGGGGCGATCGCGCAATTCTCCCCCGCCATGCAAGCCACCGCAGCCCATGCCAAGCAAGGCAAATTAGTCATGGGGATTTGCAACGGCTTTCAGGTACTCACTGAGATGGGGCTGCTGCCGGGTGCATTAGTGCGTAATCGAGATTTGCATTTTGTGTGCGATCGCCTCCTCCTAAGCGTAGAGCGAACCAACTCACCCTGGACGCAAAACTACACCCCAGGGCAAGTCATCACCCTTCCGGTCGCCCACGGAGAAGGCTGCTACTACGCCGAACCCGATACGATTAAAGCGTTAGAAGACAATAATCAGGTGCTCTTTCGCTACTGCGACGCCAGCGGAAAAGTCACCGAAGCCGCTAACCCCAACGGATCTATTCACAACATTGCTGGTATTTGCAACCGAGCAGGCAACGTCTTAGGGCTAATGCCTCACCCCGAGCGCGCCGCCGATGCAGCGCTAGGTAACACTGACGGGCTAGCACTGTTTGAAGGATTGCTCAAAGCCGCAGCCGTTGCCGTCGGGTAATCTACTCAACCCGCAAACGACGCGTAACCACCGTGATTCCGTCATCGCGCACTAGCAGCGCCGAAACCCAACGACTATCGTTGGTAGTCGGTGCTGTCCCTACCTTAAACAGTCCACCCGCCGCCAGCAGATCTAGCTCCACCGGACGCCCAGCAAAAAAGTCGGTAGCCGTCGCGCCTTCTTCTATCGCGGCACCTAGCAAATAGCGATTGCCCAACGGCTCCATCACAATCGCGTCAAAGTCGTAATTCTCTCCAGCGGCGACTTGCTCCGGCAAAATGACCGATACGGTGGGCGGCATCTCGCCCGAGGTAAGCTGGTTGCGCTCCGAAAGCGTTTGCTGAGCCACAATTTTGCCACCTTCGTAGGTCTGCTGGGAGCGAATAACCGATTCCAGCTTGGTCGGGCGACCTTCAACCGTCTGTGTCCCGTCTATGTAAGTTACGGTTTCAGCTTTGTAGCCACTGCTCGTCGGCTCCCAAGACCGTAACTCTACGCGATAGGTCAGCGTGTCGTAGCTTTCCCATAGGGTTTGCAGGGCGCTTTTCAAGCCGTCGTAGGTAAAGCCATCTTCGTTGGTAAAAGTGGGGCTGTAATTTTGCATTACTGCATCGACATTGCCCGCCGAAGCCGCTGCCTGAATTTGACTCAGGGCTGTCGTCAGATCCGCAGGCGCGTTCTCAGGCGAAGCTGCCTGCGCTGCCATTGAACCCATAGATCCCAGTCCTATCGAGATTGCTAGCCCACACAGCGTAGCAGCGGCTCTAGACTGAAAACGGCCAGAAAAATGGGTCATGGGTCTATGCGTCCTAGAATTTGAACAGAAGTTAAAGCAGTGCGATTGATCTCGGTAGCAGACATTACCTGAAACCAAGGTAACCTGAAACCTGTATTATCGCGTTGATTTGGGAGAGGAATGCCCCATGAGTGAAGCAGTGGGTAAAGCAATGGCAAACGAAGCGTCTAAACCTACGGTATCAAGTAGTCGGAAGAAGCTGTTAGTTGCCGCGAGCGGGACAGGAGGCCACCTATTTCCGGCGATCGCCACTGCGCAGCAGCTCACCCATTATGACATCGAGTGGCTAGGCGTTCCCGACCGGCTAGAAACTCAGTTAGTCCCCGATCTCTATCCTCTTCATACGGTGCGTATGGGCGGCGCTCAGGGCGGTTTCGGCCTGAGTTCTATAAAGCTGTTCGCCAAATTCGCCAAGGCCACATGGCAAGTCCGTCTATTGCTAAAGCAAGGCAACTTTGCAGGTGTTTTTACCACGGGAGGCTATATTTCGGCCCCCGCAATTTTAGCGGCGCGATCACTAGGTTTACCTGCCCTCATGCACGAGTCCAATGCGCTACCCGGAAAGGTAACGCGGTTTCTAAGTCCTTACTGCACAAAAGTCGCGCTCGGATTTGAAGAGACTGCCCAGCGATTGCCCAAAGCCGATACGGTCGTTGTGGGGACGCCAGTGCGATCGCAATTTTTCAAGTCAGCCCAATCCCCACTCACCGACATAGACATTCCACCCGGCGTCCCCTTAATAGTGGTTGTCGGCGGCTCTCAAGGCGCAGTCGCCGTCAACAAAATGATTCGCTCAGCCGCCCCTGTCTGGCTAGAAGCCGGGATCTGGATCGTTCATATCACTGGCACCAGCGATCCCGAAGCCAGCAGCCTCAGCCACCCCCACTACATTCAGCGAGATTTTTATAACAACATGGCAGCGCTATTCTCCAGAGCCAATCTGGTCATCAGCAGAGCCGGAGCGGGGACGCTGATCGAACTAGCCATTACAGCGACGCCCTCCATTCTCATTCCCTATCCGTTCGCTGCCGAAGATCACCAAACCTACAATGCCAACGCCTTTGCGATCGCCGGTGCAGCTCAGCTATACCAGCAGCGAGATCTCAATGCAGCCCAACTTCAGGCTTTATGCCTAGACCTGATTAGTAATCCAGAAAAACTAGCGGCAATGGCCAAGGCTACCGAGCAGTTATCTACCCTCGATAGCGCTAATAAAATGGCTTCGTTGATAGAGACTTATCTGTAATTGCGACCTCCCGCAACGGCTTCCAGCTATCCGTCAATCATCCGCCTCATCGAATCGCACAAGCTGCTCGCGTACTGTCATAGCCCAACGCAACCATTGTCTCTTCAAAATAGGGCCGTATAGCTGGGTGTATCTCAATATCGTGCTTAGGCGGAGCAGGCTTCAGCCGCTGCGTCGCATAGTCCAAAAAACGCTCGTCCGGCGGCAGCTCGCAGAAGGCCGCTAGCTTTGCCAAACTCTTTCTAGGACTAGCCACCAAATCCTCGTAGTGCATCATATACGTATCATTCGGCAGTTGTTCCATCATCGCCAAGCCTTCACGCATAGATACAATCCATTCCAACGCAGCCATATCCAACGGATTCTCTAAGCTATGTTGTTCTAGAGACGGTCCTCGAATCGCTTTATTCCTATGAATTACCTGATCCCAAAGCAAGTTCCACTTGCGATTATCAACGCCCCACCAGTCGTGAGTTTCGGCCTCAACTTCAACCCCCATTCGCTGCGACCATCCATCAATCGACTGGCAGGTATCCCATCCATTTCGCACCAAAAAAATAAACTTTGCATCTGGAAATAGCGCCCTGACAAAAGGCACTCGAAATACCAACTCCGGATACTTATCTACGACGCGGCGCGAAGAAGAGAGGGCCAAGTATGCACCAAATAGCCTATGCGCAGCGCGACGGACCTTAGGAGAAGCATCGGTGCCATCTAATCGGTACTTGGCCACTCCACGAGAGTAGCTGCCCACCAAATCTTCTGAAGGATAAATAGCGTGCCAAAGTGCCTTAGGCTCATTTAGAAACCCCACATGCCGATGCATAGACAAAATCGTGCCTAGCACAGTAGTGCCACTTCTCCCAGTGCCCACAATAAAGATAGGCTTGTAAACTTGCTTCATCTGTGGCAATCGCTTCTGGAGAGCCAAGAAAGGAAAAACCAACGAATTAATCCACTGTCCTTTGGTGGTTAGTGGACGACCTTCGAAGCAGACATAGCTTAAAAGTCGAGTAAGTGTTTTAGACAGACTCGTACGAATATAAAGCGAATCGAGTTGAGCGACCATAATTCAGGCGGTAAATGCAGTTATCGAAACAGAGAACTACACAATCAATGACAAACCTAAGGCTGTGACTATGCAGCTTGCTCATGTAGTGGCTTTTTATACATAAATAGGACTTACGCATTGACAATAAAACGAAACTATGGTCAAGCGAAAGTAGCTTCGGTTGCGTTTTCTAGAATAAACTGTCGAATGACGGGAACAAAGAGCTGTCTCGATATCTCATAACAGTTGTTGATAAGTCCGTTGATGCACAACGTTTGTAGCTTGCAAAAAGCCCGCAATGCACAAAAGAAGTGATTGCGAATCGCCTGTTCATTTCGGACATAAAAGCGCTCAATGTTACACACTTGCTTGATCACTCTGTGGAAACATTCAATCTTCCAGTGGTCATCGTGAACAGCCCTGAAGGTTTCTCGTGTGAGCTGTTGAAGCGCCTCTAAGTCTGGTCGGTACAAGATGTAATATCGCGGTTCGTTTTTGAACGGCTGACAAAACACCCTGACCCAACCAAATGCCTTCAAATAGACCATCAGCCCTTCACCCGGAATCTCTACAGTCCTGACAAGTAATGACGTACCGCGTTCTATCGAGACTTTTCGATTATTGGCAATACCAAATAGAAAACCCACTTTCTGGTCTCTCAGAAACTTCAGATTCTCCAGGCTCGAATACCAACTATCGCCCGTTACCCAGGCAGGCTCAATCCCCCATTCCACGACTTCAAGCACCATCTCGCGAAAGTAATCGTTCTTGGTTTTACCCTCCGCTTTGTCATAGATACGGAAATTGACGGGATAAGAACTACCCGCTGTATCGGTGTAATACAAGGTAATCAAATTTATCCCTTTGACACTGCGCTTATGCTTGCCCGACCAGAAGAAATCAACAAACGCACTTTTGCTAGGGTCTCGGTAAGGTTTATCTTCTACGCTGTCGTCAACACTGAGCGTACCTGCCGTCAAAATGAGGCTACTTTTGACCTCCTCAAAGAGGTCTTTGGGCGTGTACTGCTCACGCAGTAAAAACCGATTGATGCTATCGTGGCTCACCGCTGTCAAGATTTCTGAGAGCCGTACACAACTGACGTATTTAGGCTCAGCTAGTAGGAATAAGGTGTAGAGCGCGCTATTACACTGGGCTGTAGACGGTTTCGATCGCTGGCGCATGATGACCAGAAGGCTATGAGTATGTAACCTATTTTACCATCCATAATCGGCCTGCTCTGTCAATGCGTAAGTCCTATCAGCTTTCCCTGTTACGTTACCGCTCACGTAGTTTACCTGCTCATTCGGCACAGCTTTAGATGAAGTTATCAAACCCGCTGATACTGCGTTCCACCGGGAACCTGCGTTACCAGCTCCAATAGTTCTAAATAAGTGAGCGCACCCAGCACTTCACCTACATTCGTTTGCGCTGAAAGCACAATTTGATCTAGCGATATCGGCTCAACCGACACGGCATTGAGCACCTGAGTAAAAAACGGAGACAGATCGGGAACTGGAACGGTTTCTACAAGGGGTCGTAGTTGAGTTGATAACCCCTGCTCACCAGCCACCAACGTCTTCACGGGCGCGGGCGTTACCACATTTACTGGTGGCAATTCCACCAAAGCATCGATCAGCGCCTGCTCGCCTAAAATCATCTGCGCGCCCTGGGCAATCACCCGCAAGCACCCCAGCCCTTTCTCATTATCCAAACTACAGGGCAATGCATACACCTCGCGGCAATAGTCATTTGCCAGCCTAGCCGTAATCAAAGCCCCAGACTTCTCCGGCGCTTCCGTTACCAAAATTGCCCGACTTAGCCCCGCGATAATGCGATTGCGCTGCGGAAAATGCTTCCGATCTGGCCCGGTGCCATCGGGATACTCACTCAGCACCAAACCTGTCTCCACAATTTGCCGATGCAGTCTAACATTCTGCGCGGGATAAACCCTGTCTACGCCTGTTCCCACCACCGCAACCGTCAAGCCACCCACTTGCAAACAGCTCTCATGCGCGTAGGTATCAATGCCCTGTGCCAGACCCGAGACAATTACCGCCCCTGCCTGCACGAGCCGAGTGGACAGGTTCTGCGTCCAGCGTTTGCCGTAGGGAGAGGGCGATCGCGTCCCCACAATCCCCACACTCAACCCACTCAGATCATTCAGCCTCAAATCCCCGTGATAGTAAAGCACTGGCGGCGGGTCATTAATCGCAAACAGCAGCGCCGGATAATCCGCATCAGCAGGCGTCCAAAACGCTTTATTCTCTTTCTCATGCTGAGCCAGCAGCGCCTCCGGATCTAGCTTAGGCCGCTGCGCCGTAATCCCTTCCGCAATCAATAGCCCGATCCCATCCACTGCCAGCAAATCGCCAGCAGACGCCCGCCACGCCACTTCCAGCGATCCGAAATGTTCCCACAGCCGCTTAATCGAAACCGGCCCCACATTTTTAACTTTTGACCACGCCAGCCAATAGGCTCTTTCTGTTGCCAAGGTTCCTATCCAGTCGCATCAAGTTCTATAGTTCCCACCGTTTACAACCAGCGTTAGATTTAGGTGCAAGCAGACCTTGTGCGATAAGATTTAGCCCAATAGATAAGCGAATGATGAAATCTTAGGAGCGATCGCGTGCCCCCAAAAAACCAGCTAAAAGCCCTGATCTTCGACGTAGACGGCACCCTGGCCGAAACCGAACGCGACGGCCACCGCCCCGCCTTCAACCAGGCATTTTCAGATGCCGGACTAGACTGGCACTGGTCGGAAGAACGCTACGGCGAACTGCTCGAAGTCTCAGGAGGCAAAGAACGCATTCGCGCTTTCGTGCAGCAGTCGCAACCCAACTTTAAGCTACCGAGCGAGTTTGCAGACCTGACGGAGTTTATCAAGCAGCTACACGCTACCAAAACCAAGTACTACAAGCAGTATGCGGCAGAAGGGAAGATTCCTTTGCGACCGGGCGTAGAGCGGCTGTTGAATGAGGCTAGGGAGCAAGGGGTGAGATTGGCGATCGCCACAACAACAACCCCCGCCAACGTCCAAGCTCTCCTAGAAAACACCCTTGGCGCAGCCAGTCTCCATTGGTTCGAAGTCATCGCCGCAGGCGACATGGTGCCCCACAAAAAACCCGCCCCAGACATCTTCGAATACGCCCTGAAGCACCTAGATTTGCCTCCAGAAAACTGTCTAGGCTTTGAAGACACCAACAACGGCCTGCTATCAGCCACGCAAACCGGCCTTAAAACCATCGTCACCATCAACGACTACACCCGAGAACAAGACTTCTCAAAAGCCACCCTTGTCATCAGCGACTTTGGCGAACCCAACGCGCCCTTCAAAGTGCTAGCAGGCAATGCCCACAGCGCTCAGTACTTTGATATTGATTTAGCTAGAGCCATCTGCGAAGCGTAGAGATTACATACCTTTCTGGTAAATATCCAACGCCTGCCAGAACATATACAGCGCCAGCACCACTAACATGATTCTAAAGAGCTGAGTCACGGTTTGGTCGCTTAGCTTCGGCAGGTAGCGCGTACTGATCTGCACACCAATCAGTCCCCCCAAGCCCAGCAGCAGCCCAGCCGGGAAATCAATATTGCCCTGAAGCATATGCCCAGTGCAGGCCGAAATAGACGTAATCACAATCACGCCCAGGCTAGTGCGCACCGCCGTTTTAATATCCTCACCCAGCAGCAAAATTTGCAGCGGCACTAAAATAACGCCGCCGCCCACCCCAAACAAACCCGCCATCAAACCCGCAATCGATCCCGCAATCAAACGCGCCGCCAGCGGACTAATCGCTGGGCCAGACGCCATTCTAGGCTCTCTAAACTGCGCTGTCCGAATCACTCGCTTCTTGAGCGACACCAAGTAGAGGTTGCACAGCAACAGCAAACCAAACCCAATCAACAAGAGGTGAGGCGGTAGCTTGCCACCAATGGTTGCCCCCAAAAAAGCAGTCACTATTGCCGGACCAGCCAGCAGCAGCACCTGTCGGATTTTCAAAAAACCCATGCGCCAGTTTTGCAAACTCCCCGCGCTAGAGGTTACTAATATAGCCAGCGAGCTAGTCGCCGTTGCCTCGACCGGCACAAAGCCAAACTGCACCAGCACTGGCACCAACAGCGTTCCACCGCCGATGCCCAAGAACCCGGCCAAAATGCCAGAAACCAGGCCCGTCAACAATAACAACGAAAAACTAACTGCGTCGAACGGCACCTTTCACCTACCAAAACGTCAATCAAACAACCCCACTAAGACAAAATGGGATTGAGATCTATGTACTCTTCAATAGTAGTTGCCAAACTGTTTAGCATACTGTCGCGCTGCTCACGATAGTTGGCAATTCCAGTCGGCATAGACTTTAGGCCCCTCTGCTGTCGCAACCGATTTAGCCAAGCCCGTCGCCAAGGCCCATTGTCAAAAACGCCGTGTAAATAGGTGCCCCAGATTGACTGCGCCTCATCGACAATGCCCAAAGAGCGATCGTCAAAAATAGGCATGAAAGTACTGGCAGGCTCGCCCTCACTCGGCATCACTAGCTGAGTTCGCCCCTGATGAATCTCGTAGCCAATTACCGGCAAGCCGTCCTGCGGATATTTCGAGCTAACGCTACGCTGTCTCGCCACCTTTTGCTGAGTAATCACCGTTCTTAGCGGCAGTAACCCTAGCCCGTCAAAGCGGCCTTCTTGCCCTTCTAACCCTTCTGGGTCGGCTAGCATTTGGCCCATAATCTGAAAGCCGCCGCAAATACCCATTACCGTGCCACCCGCTGCGGCGTAGTCGATAATGGCCTCAGCCATCCCAGAGCGCTGAAGCACCAGCAAATCAGCAATGGTCGTTTTAGTCCCTGGCAAAATTACCGCGTCTGGATAGCCCAACTCGTCCTTCGGCGTCAGGTATTTCACATTGACCGACGGCTCTGCCTCTAGCGCATCAAAGTCCGTAAAGTTAGAAATATGCGGCAACCGAATCACCGCTACCGTAATCTCAGCTTGAGACTTTACGGCCGGACGCTCTAGCAGCGAGAGCGAATCTTCAGCCGGGAACGCTTCGTTAATCCACGGAATCACGCCAATCACCGGGATGCCAGTACGCTTTTCCAACCACTCAATTCCCGGCTGAAGAATCGACCGCTGCCCGCGAAATTTATTAATGACAATTCCCTTGATCAGGGCGCGTTCTTCCGGCTCTAACAGCTCCAGCGTCCCAACAATATGGGCAAACACGCCGCCGCGCTCAATGTCAGCAATTAAAATAGTCGGTGCCTGCAAATGCATCGCAATCCGCATGTTCGCCAAATCGCGATGCTTCAGGTTAATCTCAGCCGGACTCCCCGCCCCTTCGCAAACCAGCAGATCAAACTCCTGACTCAACCTCGCTAGGCTCTCCTGAATCGCTTGCCAGCCCGTCGAAAAGAATTCCTCGTAGTACTGTTGCGCCGTGGTATACCCAATGGCGCGCCCCTTCAAAATTACCTGAGAGGTCTGATCGCCCTGAGGCTTTAGCAAAATCGGATTCATTTCGGCCTGAGGGGGCACCCCCGCCGCCCAAGCTTGTACAGCTTGCGCATAGCCAATTTCGGCTCCGGTTGTACTCACATACGAATTCAGCGCCATATTTTGTCCTTTAAAGGGCGCAACTCGCCATCCTCGACGGCTCAAAATTCGGCAAAGTGCGGTTACCAGCATGGATTTGCCCGCATGAGATGTGGTTCCTACCACCATTATTGACTTCACCAATTGCTCCCCCTCTATAAGTGCTCGGTTTGAATGCTTAAATTAAATACTCAAGTTGAAGACTAAACGCGCTACCCAACCTTGGCAAACATGAAGCGTCCGTAGCTCGCTCAGTACCTAGTTTAAGCTGCCAAAAGCAGCAAACCAACACCGGCAGCGCTGTTTTACCTTACTACCCTAGCCAGTCAGGAATACGTGACCGCCGGATGAGTCCGTTTTTTATATAGTCCACCAGTCCAGCTCGATTGTCCGGACAGCCTTGCGATCGCCACTGCTCTACAATTTGTCGGCCTAGCGGCGTCAGTCTAAAGCTATCGGTTAGCCCTTGACCATCCACCTCGCGGCGCAATAGCCCCACATCAGCCAACCATACCAGCTCTCGCTCTGTGTTCAATTCCGACAGTGGCCTGCGGGTGTAGCCTTTGAGCATACCGCTGTCTTCAGCAATCGTTGGTACGCTAACGCTAGTCGAACGCATCTCGGCCAGCAGCTTCAAATAAAAAGGAGAACTCTCCACTGCCCGCCGCGCTCTACGCACCACGCGCTCGGAATACTGCATTAGCTGAGGCCCTTTGGTAGGCGACGCATTTATTCGAGAAGATGGGACGAGATCGCCCCCAGTATCATCTACAGCATCATGATGAGAAGACATTGCCATGAAAAACCAAGCCAGTACCACAGTGCCATCATAACGCTGCAATCATCAGCGCCCTGTCTTAACCGCTGATTTCCTAATCGCTATCTCAGCAGACGTGCCTATGGCATAGGCAATCGTCAGACCCGATAGGCTTTTCTAAACTGGGGTGCTAGGATTCGAACCTAGGAATGGCGAGACCAAAACCCGCTGCCTTACCACTTGGCGACACCCCAACGCTTTCGCTTGAATATTCTACCATCAGCGGCGCGGTTTACACCCGAGTCAGTCAAATATTTCTGAAGCGCCCAAAGATTCTCCTCAAAGCAAACCTATTCGGCCAAAGAACGCCCCCGCCAAGTCCAGCCCCAGCCCGTTTCGGTTTTAATCCAAGAGGCCAGACAAATGGCGCTGATAATCCCGCCACCTAACCAACCCAGCCAAATATACTTCGGCGGTTGCGCCACGATGCGAGCCGATTCTACTCGCCCGTAAACCTGTACCGCCACGGCTAGCCCAGCAGTCAGCATCAGCCAAATCGCCAAAGGCTGCTGCATTAGTGCGCCGACAATGCCTAGCGCTAGCCCTACCCACGGCACTACGAATATGAGTGAGACCGCGCCTGCCGAAGATATCGTCAAAAAAGCATTGCGCCCAGCCGCGATATGAAAGTTCTTCGTCCAGCCCTCCCACAAGTCGCCAAAAGAACGGTACATCCGCACTTGAGCCACGTCTAGCCCAATCACATAGCGCAAGGTTAGCCCGCTGGCCTTAATTAACCTTGCCAGTGCAAAGTCCTCTACGGTGTCGGTAGCCACCGCTGCATGTGTTCCTATTTGCTCGTAAGCCGTCCGACGAAACAGCATAAAGGGGCCAGCCGCTGCCGCTTTGTCCAACTGTTTAGGGTCGTTCACGCCTTCAAAGCTAAAACCCACAGCGATCAGCGTCGCCATAATCGGTTGAATCAGCCATTCCGAAAAGCAGCCGCAGATAATTTTAGGCGCACAGCTCAGCAAATCGGTTTGATAGGTTTGCGCATTGGCTAGCGTACGCGCGATCGCCCATGGCTCTAGCCTTACATCCGTGTCCACAAACAGCAGATACTCGCCCGTGGCGCGTTTAGCCGCCTGCACACAGGCCCAAGTTTTCCCGCGCCAAGCTTTATCCGTCGGTCTAGGCGGCACCGTAAAAACGGTCACCCTCTCGTCTTTTTCAGCCGTCATCTCGGCCAAAATCAACGTCTCATCCGTCGATTCGTCATCCGCCACAATCACCTGCATAGCCGCAGAGTCAGGCCATTCATTCGCCAAAATAGCCGTCAGACAGTCCGTAATATTAGCCGCCTCGTTGTAAGCCGGAATCACAACGGTAATGGTCGGTAGCGAAGCGATACTATCTTCTATCGGATCTAAACGAGGCGCACTGCGAATAGAAGCCTGAAATCGGCGGTAAAACTCCGCGTTGGCCACTAGGCTGACAAACGCGATCGCTATCCCCATCACCCAAGGCCCATGCCAAAGTTCACTCAAACGGTCAATCGGCATTGTCGCCAACGTCTTTAGCAATATATCCAAGTTCTGTATAACTCACTTTTTCCGTCACCCGTCCAGCCTAGTTTAAACTGAGGAGCATGTTCCTCAAACATCTTCATCTCCAGCACTTTCGCAACTACCGCAGTCAGTCTGTGGCCTTCGACGCGTCCAAAACGATTGTGTTAGGCGACAACGCCCAGGGAAAGTCCAATTTGCTAGAAGCCGTAGAGCTACTGGCCACCCTTAAATCTCATCGCACCAGTCGCGATCGCGATCTCGTCCAAGAAGGTGAAAAAGCAGGCAGCATCAAAGCCCAGCTACAGCGAGAAATAGGGCTAGCTGAACTGAGCCTGGTGCTGAGAAATGGCAGTCGGCGAACGGCCATCCTAAACGGCGAAACCCTGAGGCGACAGCAAGACTTCCTCGGCCATCTCAACGCCGTTCAATTCTCCAGCCTGGATCTCGATTTGGTACGCGGTGGCCCCGGCGAAAGGAGACTCTGGCTAGACACGCTGCTGATTCAGCTAGAACCCCTCTACGCCTACATATTTCAACAATACAATCAGGTACTAAAGCAGCGAAACGCCTTTATCAAACAGCAAACCGCACCGGACGACAGCGCTAGCCCAGCCCAGATTGATCCCATCCAGATGGCCCTATGGGATGCCCAGTTAGCCACTGCTGGTACGCGCGTCATTCGGCGGCGATCGCGCGTCGTAAAAAGGCTTGCCCCCCTCGCTGCCGCATGGCACCAATCCATCAGCGGCCACTCCGAACAGCTTGCCATTACCTACCTGCCCAACGTCCCGCCCAGCGAAAATCCCTCAGACCAAGACAATCCTCAAGTCATTCAGCAGCGGTTTTTAGAGAAGATTAGCGATCGCGCGATCGCAGAGTATCACCAACGCACTTCCCTCGTCGGCCCCCACCGAGACGACGTAGAGTTCGTCATTAACCAAACGCCCGCCCGTCAATACGGCTCGCAAGGACAGCAGCGCACTCTGGTACTGGCGCTGAAGCTCGCAGAACTAGAACTCATCGAGGCCGTCATCGGCGAACCACCCCTGCTGCTACTAGATGACGTCCTGGCAGAACTCGATCTAAAGCGACAAAACCATCTACTAGAGACCATTCAAAATCGCTTTCAGACCATCATTACCACCACGCACTTAGGGTCTTTCGACGCCAGTTGGATTAAGGAATCGCAGATCCTAACGGTGGAGAACGGAGCCTTAGTCAGTCAGAACTAAAGCTCCCAAAACTATCCGTTCAAGCCTTCGAAAGCTGATTCAAAGTGCGATCTAGCAGCGTCAGCGCCTCATCTACTTCAGCCTCGCTGACAATCAACGGCGGCACCATCCGCACTACCTGCGCACCTGCGGGAATCACCAGCAAACCTTCATCTAGCGCCGCCTTTACAATATCTAGCGCCACAGTGCCGCTATCGGGATTCAGCACTAAGCCATTAATTAAGCCCCAGCCGCGTACTCCTGTGCAAAGATCTGGATATTTTTGGGCGATCGCCCCCAACCCCTTTCTCAATTGCTTGCCGCGCGATCGCACATTCGCCAGCAAATCCATCTCCTCCAGCGTCTCGCACACCTTCAGCGCAATCCCACAAACAAACGGATTGCCGCCAAACGTACTGCCATGCTCACCCGGCCTCAGCACATCGCAATGCGCCTTCGTCAAAATCGCCCCAATCGGCACACCGCCGCCTAATCCCTTGGCCGACGTGAAAATATCCGGCTCTGCGCCCACCGTTTCGTAGCCCCACAGGTTCCCCGTCCGGCCCATCCCTACTTGAACCTCATCCAACATCAGCAGAATCCCGGTCTCATCGCAAAGCTGACGTATCTGCTTAAAATAAATCGGATTGCCTGGACAAACGCCGCCTTCGCCCTGCATCGGCTCTAGCAAAATAGCGGCCACCTGACGCTGCTCAGCATCTAGTTCAGCAATCGTCGCCTTCAGCGCTTCAATATCGTTGTAGGGCACATAGTGAAAACCCGGCACCAGCGGATTAAAGTTCTTCTGATACTTCGGCTGACCCGTCGCCGTCACCGTTGCCAACGTTCGGCCATGAAAGCTCGCCTTTGCCGTAATCACAATTGGCGCTTCTATACCCAGCTCAGTATGGCCATATTTACGCGCCAGCTTAATTGCACCTTCGTTAGCCTCGGCTCCCGAGTTGCAAAAGAACACCCGGTCAGCACAGGAATGCTTCGTTAGCCACTGCGCCAATGCCCCCTGCTCAGGAATGTAATACAAATTAGAAACGTGGTGCAGCTTCTTCATCTGCTCGCCCGCTGCCGCAATCATCTTCGGATGCGCGTGGCCCAGCGTACAGGTGGCAATTCCGGCCACAAAGTCTAGATATTCACGGCCCTCAGAATCCCACAAGCGACAGCCTTCCCCACGCTCTAGCGCAATCGGAAAGCGGCCATACGTTGCCATCACATGCTGGTCAAACTGCGCTGGTTCAAAAGCGGCTGAAGCATCATTCGCAGGCGCATTCAAGTCAGCAGGCGAAGCATCCGGGATGAGAGTTTGTGAAGTCATAGAAAAAGAGGGCGAAGATAGACAGCCAATTTAAGCTAGGCGTCAATTGTATCGTGCCTGTCAATAGAGCTTGTCAACAAGCCCTGTCAAAGCAAAGGGCCTGAAGCGATCGCCAGACAATCCCAAGCCAGCCCCAAAACAAACAAGGCTAGCTCAAAAGCAGAGCTAGCCTCAGAAGGGTATCGGTCGCATGGCAAAGACCGGATAGCTGTAGATGATAAAACCCAATTAACTGAATCAGAGATGAGTCAAACCCAGGTAACTAGCGGCCCTACATCAGGTCGTGCGCCAGATGAATCGCAAAGCTCAAAGGCGCAGCTTCATCCGCCAGCAAAATCTCCAAAAGGTAGGTTTTGCCAACCGCTAGTCCGCTTAGCGCCACGTCTAGAGACCCAGGGCGCGATCGCTTCGCCTGTTGCTCTACATCCTCTCCTTTCAAATTCACCTGTCCGCCTGTTGGCAGCGTCACCGAAACCGCCAAAGCGCCCTCAGCATAAGTTGCCGTCAGATTCAAAGCACCCTTGTATGTCATCCAAAGTCGACTCTCGCTAGGCTGCTCAGCCGTCAGTGAAAGCGTTAGAGCGCCCAAAATTTCCTGAGCAGCCAGCATCGAAAGCGCTACCTGCTGTTCTGGCTGAGCCGAATCGTAGTCCTTGGCTACCGCCGTCAGCTCCTGCGTCAGCGCATCACGCGTCGCCGCATCCGCAGATCGATAGGCAGGCACCAGCACCATATCGGCAATTGGCTCTAAAATGTCTAGCTGATCTGGAAATAGCTCTTCAACGGCTCGAACTAGTCGAACCCCTTGCTTTACGGGCATCCGAGCGATCTCCTGACAGCGCTCAAACAGCGCCTTTAGCAACGGTGCTGGCAGCAGCCCAGGCACCGGCAACCCGCTCACATGCGCATCCCACAAAGAGGATGCGGCAGTCGCCCCAAAGTCGGGCACATCAGCCGGATATTCAGCCACCTCCGACTCCCAGGGGAAGAGCGGCGGGTTATTCTCATATTCCGAAAGGAATCGTTGTTTTAGTAGGTTGTGAAAACGTTCTTGCACAGCGTGGATTTCTCCGAAGTTAAACGACTGAGTCGTCTGAGAGATAGCGGCTTAGAAAAATGACTTCCAGGCGCAGATCTCTCGAAGCCTTTGAAAATCTAGGCGCTGCCACACCAAATGGCGCAGCGCTAGAAACTGTAGATGGGGGCGGCATCTCCGAGGAGATACCCATAGACCCTTGAGGTGGAGCAGGCTTTATAGACGTTGCATCAGACCCGACTTCGAACTGGTTTGCTTTTGTTGCACTGGCTTCTGAAGTATGTAGACCGTTTCCTGATGGGAAAGAAAACGTCGGGTGGAATTTGGGTAGAAGCCACAAAAGCAAGTTCTGAATATTATCTGAGTCATTCTTCAGGTGCGCTTGCCCAAGTCCGGACAAAATCGGCCCATTCCTAGTCTATATATTCCGAATATCCCACGCCTGCTCTAGCAGTTTAGACCATTGCTTTCTCAACTGGGTAGCCGTGAGATCCAGCGTTTTAGAAACTTCTAAATCACTCAGGCCCTGCTGCTTCAGGCTCAAGACTTTAGCCTGCGTCCGACTAATGTTGCTCTGGAAATGCTCCCACTGCTGCGGGGTTAGGCCCAGGTTCTTTACCAATTCTGCCCCTAGCCATTCGTGAACTAGCTCCCAGTTATGCGCGAACGAAAACTTCAGCAGATGATATTTGAACCGCTGCTGCAAATAATCTCGCTCTCTAGGCGTAATTTGCAAAATGGACTCAATCTCATTCGTCGGCAAATCCATCAGTCGCAAACTAAAGTAATCGGCGCAGTCCTTCTGATCCTTTTCCACCAGGTAAGTCATCAGTTGCTCTGCCACCCGCTCGCGAACGGTGCTTTCACTTTCGCCTAAGTTCTTCTCTGTCGTAAGTTCTTCTCGCAGCCGTTGCAAAGGCGCTGTGCGAGGGTGTTCAGAATCTCCCCCTTCTATCGCCTGCTGAATATCAATGGCGGTCTCTGGTGGCTGCTGCTTGGAAAACGTTTGGGTGCGCAGAATGATCAATTGCTGCGATCGCCCTCTAGAGAGCGGAATTCGCCGCTTAGCATAGCGCTCGGTAAAAGCCATATACTCCGCTAGCTCTAACGAAGAGCGAGGCTGATAGTCCACCGCCACCTCATTTTCACGACGAAAGGCATTGATACTTTCGCCGTAAAAATTCTGCAAAAAGTCCTCAATCAGCGCCACCCGCGCCTGATAGCTAGACTGCACGTTCGGCGGGGTCATATAGCGATAGACAATCGCGCTCAGGCTACTATGCAGCTCCAGTCGGCCCTTAGCAGAGCCAAACTTGAGGTAGCGCAAAACCTGCTTGAGACGATGGTTTGCCAGGTTATTCGCCCAGCCTTCCACATCGCCAGTGTCTTGAATACGCTGACTTTCAGTGCAGATGCGCTGCACTTCGTCGGTAATGCGCCTAGCTACCTCGCGGCAATTTCGCTTTAAGGCAGGGGTAGCTTGGCAGAGTTCTTGAAACAGGCGCTCGAAAAGCTTTTCCACAACTGATGAAGTAATTCCCTGAAGGATGGATCTGACTGCCGAGATAACGGCAAGGAACCTGAAGACAACTCGCCTCAACGCATAACGATGAGGCTAAGCTCTGCGGCCAAATGTGACGATAAACCGCGAATAACTAGCTAGCAATCAGCGTTAAGCCTAATCGCTTAGGATTGAAACCATTCGTTTGGCATTGATGCGGGGCGCTAGCAAGCAAACAATTGGAGCTTGCTGAAGACGTCGAGCAGCAGGTCAGAAATGTAGATGTCTTTAGACTTTTGTGATTTTCAGTTTGGTAGGCACTAGCTATGAGAATAGACAAAAGGAATCGCATTCTAAACATTCTGATGCCATATTCACAGAAGTATTAAGGTTGACAAGGACAATCCTTGTCATTTCTATATTTTGTATTTACAGTTAACGGTTGCACGAGCAGAACCACAGTCTTTTTCTATCGCTGCTGTTACCTTGAGTGACGTAATTTATGAGTATTAACCCGCTGGCTATTAATCAGCAAATTCAGAAACTGATTGAAAATGCACCACCCGAAGCCAACATCAAGCAGGCGATTGAGGTGGTTTCGCCGGTGATTCGAACCGTCGCTCAGCAGCTACAGCATCTGGAATACTACATCCTACAGTCGGTCAGCAATCAGTGGCTGCAAGCTACCGTGGCTCATAAAGACAATCCCAGTCAGCCTAAGCGCGTTATCTACGCCTATCCATCGCTTGCTGCTGCTGCGGGCGATCGCTTAGCCAAAAGCAATCCAGGACTCATGGCCTTGCCAATCCCCGTCGCTCGACTGCTCTTTCAGCTCCCCTCTATCGAACCGGTAGACAGCCTGATCTTTTTAGAAACAGACAGCCGCGACCAGGCCATCGAGGTGCGCCGGGACGATCTCAAAAAGATGTTTCAAGCGCACCTACAGCAAAATATGAAGCCACAGGTGCCCCCCAATATTGCCTAGCAGTCGGTATCTGACGGTATTGAAAAAAGCGACTAGCCAAAAAGCAAACCCCCGTTGAAGTAAAAATCAACGGGGGTTTCGCTTGAGTGATTGAGTCGGTTGTCCGACGTTGCACGATTAACGTCAGTTCGGGATAAGAAAAGCACAAAAAAGGGAGGACAGGTACGCTGAGGTTACCA
>QBMC01000102.1 GCA_003242035.1 Nodosilinea foveolarum
ACACATAGCCAGGGCCAGATCCAGACAGCCCAGTCACCGCATCCATCATGCTTTCCGCCACCTGAACCACTTCGCCCACGGCTGAGAATAACTCCATCGCCAGTTCGCCGTGCTCGCTACTGGCTTTGCTGCCTAGTGCGATCGCCGTCATCCCAGCACCCACCGTAGAAGGTGTATTCGGCATTGCCCGAATCACCGGAGAATCCGGGACAGCCTCTTCTAGTTTAGCGAGCGTCACGCCAGCCAAAATAGAAATAATCAAAGGCGGCGCTTCGCTATGTGCACCGGCAAAATCTTTGGCAACGAGATCAAATATCTGAGGCTTGACCGCCAGCAGAATAATCTGACTGGCCTCAATCACTTCTCGATTGACCGCGCTCGTCTGAATCGAATGTTGCTCCGAGAGTACCTGACGCCGTTCAGGAGAAGGTTCGCCCAGCAGCACCTCATCCGGCGCATACAGCCCCTGAGAAAGCAGGCGAGATAATAGCGCTTCGCCCATTACCCCTCCGCCAATGATGCCAAGTCTTACAGACAACAGTCGCCAGCTCTAATGAATTTCCCCCACAGCATACCGTGAATAGGGCGCTCGTCCCGTCTTGAGAGCAAGCAAATCATTAAGGCTGGCGGCTGCATCCAAGTCGTCATCGTTTTAACTAAAGCGTTTGTTAACGAAATGACTCAACCGGCGACTAGGCCATGCGAGCGATCTGTTCGGTGGCCCAAGCAGGCGTAGGCGCAGCCTGACGAGGTGCACTCATCGGAGACTGACCAGACTCTTGAGCTGTCAAACCCTCTTCGCCCTCAGTTGGCATACTTACCTGAACGCAGTTAGGCGTAAACAGGAAAATGCTCTCGCCAATGCGCTCTTGGTGGCCGTCCATGGCGTACGTACCGCCCGCCACGAAGTCAACTGCCCGCTGAGCCTGGTCAGGGTCCATGATAGTGAGGTTCAAAACCACAGACTTGCGCTCACGCAGCGCCTGAATCGCCTGAGGCATCTCTTCAAAAGTGCGCGGCTCCATCACCAACACTTCAGACATCCCGTTCATTGCACCGGGCATACCAATCACATTATTCATTGACACCATTCCAGAATCAGTTGACAAAACTCTCTCGCGGATACGACGACGGGCGGGGCGCGTCTCTTCGGCTGGCGGAATTGGAGTCGCGATCGCAGCGCCACTCCCCTGGAGCACCGCCTCTTCAGTGTTTTCCTCTTCATAGAGGTTTTGATACTCCTCGCCCTCTACTTCCTCATATTCGTATTCATAATCCGCTGGATCGTTTAACCCAACGAAATCCTTGATTTTTCCAAAAATACCACTCATTCAGATGTGCTCCATCACGACATTGACGACTTGGTAAAACGCAAAATAACTAAAGCTCAGTCTAGTAATCTAGTGCTGAAAAATTGTATAGCGCTATGACCATAAAACTAGGGCATTTCTACCGGCAATTCAATTCCACTTTCAACCGCCAGATTAACGACCGGCAAAGAGCAGAAGGGTTTTTGAGGTGTAAGTAACCTTTGCGGTGAGAAGTCCGTACAGAATAGCCATCAATTAAAGCAATAAATCGTCTGAAAATCAAAAATGATATTGGATAATTTCGGACTGCTTCGATTGGCTGACCATCGGTTCACTTTTGTCCCTTCTCCCGCTAAAACGCAGTAAGGACACCTATTCAGGTAGATCCCCAGCAGAGTAGGAGGCAGTCAAAAAGTTCCCGGAATTAACGACTTAGTTTTATCTAGCGTTTGAAACTAGATTCACAAGCATTACGCCACGCTTTGATAGTTATGTCAAGACCCGATCGTCTATCTTTGTGACACCAAGTTTTGCAAGCTTTCACCGAGGTTTTGCCAATTTTCTCATAGAAACGATGTGTGCCAGATCACGCAACCCCCCCTAAATCGAGTCGCCCAGCCTAACCACGGCGACCAAAAAGCCCGCTGCCGATTCTGACCATAGTGGCTCCAGCGGCGATCGCCAGCTCAAAGTCACCAGACATCCCCATCGACAGCTCATCCATCCGTAGATGCTGCCAGGGCTGCTGCTGCAAGTCGATCCTAAGCGCCTCAGCCTGCTTAAAAATCTCCGTCGCCCGAGTTGCGTTCAGTCCATAAGGCAAAATCACCATCAGCCCGCAAATCTTCAAATGCATCAGCTTATCTAGCTCAGGCAGCGCCGCCTTCAGCTCATCAAGATCAAAGCCGTCTTTACTCGGATCAGGCACCAGCTTTACCTGCAAGCAGCAGTTGGGCGACTTATTCAGCTCCGCTGCCTGCCGGTCTAAGCGGTTAGCCAGCTTCAGGCTGTCTACAGAATGAATCCAATCGAAATGTTCCAAAACCTTGAGAGACTTATTAGACTGCACATGACCGATAAAGTGCCAGGTTGCATCCATAAGGTCACTCAAAGCCGCCTGCTTTGCCAAAGCCTCCTGTACCTTATTCTCCCCAAAATCACGGATGCCAAGCTGGTAAGCAGACCGCACGGTATGGGTCTCAAATGTTTTAGTCACCGCGACCAGTCGAACGGGCGTGGGAATAGCCGGTTGAATAACCTGCAAGCGAGCCTCAATCGACGCTTTCAACTCGTCCAATGCCAAGCCCCCTTTAGGAATTCTGTCTGACGCCAACGATTTCATCTCTTACTCAATCTCGTCCCTAAGCCGTACAGCGCCTTCAGCAGAAATGCATTCGACAGCAGCATAACTAGCAGTCACTAGCTAGAAATAACTGCTAGACAAGGTATCTAGAAAGCTTGCTTGTACGTTTTTTGCAATTGGTCGTACTCTAACTGCGCGCCCGTACGTCGAATCATTCGCAAACGCTGTTCGATCATTTGTTTGGCCTCTATGCGACCAGTTGGCTCGAAGGCTAGCCCCGATGCGTCGTTCTTCACCAAGAAAAACAGACGATGAGCATACAGCGTTGCAAACAGCTCTTGCCCCTCGCCAATCACACAGACTCTAAAAAGCAAGCCAAAGTTAGGGTGGTCTAGGTAGTTTTCTGTACTCATTCTGGCTTAGAGAGGGTGCGCATTAACAAGATAAAAGCGGGGTAAGACTAGTTTAAAGATAGTTGAGCACGAGAGGGTTCGGACTAACTGGTCACTCATCACAAGCGCCAATGCGATTGAAAAGAGGGTGCATCAACGAGTTTACAGCGTTTTAATAAAATTCCCTACCCTGATCTAAAGAGCACTCATTTTTCAAGCTACGCCAGCGCAATTATCATTAGCCTCAGGCTCACTTAAGAGCCTCATCAGTCACGTCGTTATCAAAGCCCTAGTGCTATCAATTGGGCCTTAGCTTTCTGCAAAGACTCTATCCATTCTTTTTCGGGTTGACTATCTGCCACAATACCGGCTCCGACCTGTCCCCACACCAGGCGGCTTTCTCCCGCTGAGCTAGGTTCGTCTACGCTGGCGTTGTCTGTCTCAATGGCTAACAAAAGCGTGCGAATCAAAATGTTGAGATCTAACCGTCCGCGTCGGTCGAAATAGCCGCAAGATCCATAGAATAAGCTGCGTCGTACGGGTTCTATCGCTTCAATAATTTCCATGCATCGAACCTTGGGACAGCCCGTAATGGTGCCACCGGGAAACATCGAAGCTACTAGCGCCGCCGCTGACTGATGCAATTTACCCGTCACATTACTGACTAAATGCATCACATGGCTATAGCGTTCAATCGTCATCAATTCTTCAACCGCCACCGATCCCCATTGACAGACTCGGCCCAAATCATTGCGCTCTAAATCGACCAGCATAATGTGCTCTGCCCGCTCCTTGATATCTCCTCTCAGCTCGGCGGCGATGCGCTGATCTGCCGCTGCTGTGGCTCCCCGAGGCCGGGTGCCCGCAATCGGCCTAGACTGAACCCGGTTGCCTTTTAGATGCACTAGGCGCTCTGGCGAGCAGCTTACAATATCTCCCCAGGGCGATCGCCAATAGCTAGCAAACGGCGAAGGATTAATCCGTTGCAGCGTTCGGTACACTTCCCAGCTCGGCGCGTCCGTTTGCGCCGAGAACCGCAGCGAATGGTTCACCTGAAAAACATCCCCCGCTCGAATATGATCTTTCGCAACGCGCACAGCCTGCTCAAACTCAGCTTGCTCGGTCTCAAACTTTAGGGAATGGGTATTCCACTGCCTGTGCAAAGCAGCAGGATCGAAAACAGCTATCTGCTCAGTCATTTCCTCCAGTCCAGCGAGCGTTTCCGCAGCTAGCCACAGCCGTTGTTGAAAATGATCGAGCACCGCAAACTCAGCCGGTTCGTACCAAAAAGCTACTGGAAACGGCAGCTTGTCCGATCTTAGCCACGGCAACCGCTCTACCTCCCAAGCAAAGTCGTAGCCTAGCCAGCCCAGCCAGCCCCCAATAAACGGCAGATCTTCATCTACGGTAACGCCTTCTACCGTGGTCACAGACGCTGGTTCGCGACTCAATTGCTCCATCTGCCTAAACAGCGGTAAAACCTTGCCAACCGCAGGCGTCCAGAACTGTAGCTTCCCATCGGCCCTACGGGGTGCCCCGGCGCAAATGGAATATCGAGCCATCGCGATCGCCTGTTCCGGCAACGAATCGGGCGGCAGCGGGTAAGGACTTTCTAGCAACGTCGCAATTCTTTCAGTCCTAGAAAGCGGGTCGGAAGGTATCAGACGAGCTTGAAAAAGCGCATCGAAAACATCGGAGCCGGTTTGGTTTGAGAGGGGGAGCGATCGCCAAAAAAAATCAGAACAAGGCTTCATTCACAGCCCTCCTACATCTCTCCGCCAAACGCAATTCTCGCCCACCAAAACACACCCAGTCCACCGATAACAAACCAGTCCCACCCCTTTAGCTTCAGCCGATGCCACATCACCCGATGCTCATTCGGGCTGGTAAATCCGCGCACCTGCATGGCGCTGGCAATTTGCTCTGCCCGCAGCAGTAAGTTCTGCACCAGCCGCTCGGCCACCATTAGCCAAATCTGAATCGCATTGCGAATCCCCAGCTTTTGCCACTTAATCGCTCGGGTTCGAATCGAGCGCACCAGGTTCTGCACCTCTTCTAGCACCAGCGGAATAAACCGCAGCGCCAGCGTCAGCGTTAGCGCAATTTCCGTCACCGGCAGGCCAATCCACCGCAGCGGCTGCATCAAATCTTCTAGCCCTTCAGTAATTTCTTCCGGGGCCGTCGTCAGCAAAAACAGCGTCGTCGAATAGATCAGCGTAAAGAGTAACGTACTGAGTTTAATCGCAATGCGGAGCGATCGCTGCGTCACATAAAGGCCCAAATTCAGCGGCAGATCAACATCCACAATGTCGTACCGATAGCCCGTCACCGTCGGCACCGCTGGCAGCACTTCCGGCGGTTTAAACCCGTCCGGCCAATCCTGGAGCGTCTGCGCCGTCGGCAATCTAGGCTGCTGGGTCACCGCGATCCCATCCGGCGCAATCAGCAGCAGCCCCGTCACAATCGCGCCCAACATCAGCAGCCAGCCCATCTGCTGACGCCACACCCGCCAGGGAATGCGAGCGCTAATCGTCAGCAACACCAAAAACGCTACAATCGCGATTCGGCAGGGCGAACTGGCTAATACAGGAGCGAGCAAAACGCTCAGCAGCCAAATTAGTTTTACTCTTGCGTCAATGCGATGAAGCCAGGTGACTGGCTGCTCTAAATAGAGACCAATGGGAAGCGATCGCAGTAAATCCATATTTGAGTTCGTTCAGTTCCCCTTCAGTTCTCCTTTAGTTTTTTCTAGTTCGCCCGACCCACTTTGGTCGCCCGGTTCGCGCCTTTGCTGCGTTCAAGATCGCGCATACTCTTACCGCGCCACATCAGGCGAATAGGGGTGCCGTCGTAGCCCAAATTTTTGCGGAACTGCTTTTCGATATAGCGCCGATAGCTTTCGCCAAACAGCTTGGGATCGTTGACGAATAAAGCGAATGAAGGGGGTTGCGATCGCACCTGAGTCCCATAATAAATCCGCCCCTGACGCCCCTGTCTCGTCGTCGGTGGCGTATGCCAGCCCACCGCATCTTCTAGCACTTCATTCACCACCGAAGTCGTCACCCGGCGACGATGCTCTTCTACTGCCTGGTCTACCGCGTCCAAAATATTTGGCAGTCTTTTTCCCGTCAAAGCACTCACATACAGCCGGGTTGCCCAGCCCAAAAAGTGAATCTTCGCCTCAATCGTCTTATCAAACTCGTAAATAGTATGCGAATCCTTATCAATCGCATCCCACTTGTTCACCACAATGATGCAGGCTCGCCCCTCTTCCTCAATTCGCCCAGCCAGCTTCTGATCTTGCTCAGTCACGCCGTCTAGCGCATCAATCACCAGCAGTACTACGTCCGCTCGCTTAATCGCTTTAAAGGCCCGGTTAATGCCAAAGAATTCCGGCCCAAAGTCCACGTTCTTTTTCTTCCGGATGCCCGCCGTATCAATCAGGCGATAGCGGACTTGATTCTCCCCTTCGCCTCGGGTCACTATCATGTCAATCGAGTCTCTAGTCGTTCCCGAAATCGGACTCACAATCGCCCGCTTTTCGCCGACAAAAGCGTTCAGCATACTCGACTTACCCACGTTGGGCCGTCCGACAATTGCAACTTTAACTTCTTCTTGTACGTCAATTTCGCTGGTCTCCGGCAGGTGCTCAACTAGCGCATCTAGCATGTCGCCGGTGCCGCTACCGTGAATCGCTGAGACGGCGTAAGGTTCGCCCAAGCCCAGTTCCCAAAACTGCGCGGCCTGAATTAAACCGTCTTCTTGAGACTCGCATTTGTTGACAGCCAGGATAATGGGTAGGTTTTGCGATCGCATCCAAGAAGCAATCTCATGATCGCCTTCCGTCGGCCCCTCCTTACCATCCACCACAAACACAACCGCCGAAGCTTCAGCCATCGCCGTCATCGCCTGCTCGCGAATGTAGGGCAAAAATTCGGTGTCATCGTCAAAAATCAGTCCACCGGTATCGACCACCAGAAACTCGCGGTCTTTCCAGAAGGACAGTTGGTAGGTGCGATCGCGCGTCACCCCCGGCTGGTCAAACACAATCGACTGCCGCTGCCCGGAGAACCGGTTTACCAGCATCGACTTGCCCACATTCGGACGACCAATAATTGCAACGATAGGAAGCGCCATAGCGAACGGGGGCCAGTCAGGGCCAGTCAAAGACAAAGAACCATTGTAGCGATAAAACTGTATCTATAGAACAGCTATAAAACCGCCTTTATCTCCGCCTTCGCCTCCTTTCTCAATCCCGCCGAAATCCGAAACAGCTCCTGCCCGGTATGCAAGTAGCTATCGTCATACGTATAAGTGAACCGCTCAATCTCCTCAATCCCATCCTCTAGCTGATTCAAGCAGTAATACAAATTCGCGGCCCCACTCGCCACCCCAGGCGGATTCGGCATCGACTTAAACTTCGCCTGCGCCTTCTCCAAAGACTCGCGGCAGACCTCCAAATAAGCCTGAAACGCCGCCATTAGCTCATCGTCAAACGGATCGGCAGACAGCACTCTAATTTCAGCCTTTAGCGGCTTCAGAATTTTGCCAATCAGCCGATCCGTCGGATTAAACACGCTGCGCATCCACTGCTCGATAGTGGTTTCATTCCCATTACTCGCCCGCCGTTTCTTATATACAGCTTGCGAACTTGCGGCCCGATTAGCCCGTTCACTAGCATTATCTTCAGCTATCAGCCGCCGCTCATTGTCATAGGCCCGACGCTGTCCGACATCACCTAGCACCTCATAAGCCAAATTCACCGCCGCAATCTTATCGTGCGATGATTCATATTTGCTATCTGGGTGCAGTTGCTTGGCTAGCTTTCGATAGGCTTGCTTTACCTGCGCCTGACTCGCCTCAGAGGAAATCCCCAGCGCGCCATAATAATCTACGTCCACACGATATTTCTGTACCATGCCGATATTTTAAACCGCAGCGGCCTACCGATCTACCCCGCTGGTTCTGGATCTTGAAACAAAGGCGTACTCAAATATCGCTCTCCAAAGCTCGGCTGAATCATCACAATCAGCTTCCCTTCGTTCTCTGGCCGTTTCGCCACCTTGATTGCCGCACACAGCGCCGCGCCGCTTGATATGCCTGAGAGAATGCCTTCTTCTTTGGCTAATCGTCTGCCAAATGCGATCGCCTCATCATCCGTCACCGACACCACCTCATCAATCAAATCTCGATTCAGCACCTTAGGCACAAACCCAGCCCCAATCCCCTGAATCTTGTGCGGCCCTGGCTTACCCCCGGCTAGCACGGCGCTATTCACCGGCTCCACCGCTATCACCTGAAAGCTTGGCTTCCGCTGCTTAATCACCTCGCCCACACCGGTAATGGTGCCTCCCGTCCCCACGCCTGCGATTAAAAAATCCACCTGCCCATCCGTATCCTGCCAAATCTCCTCAGCCGTAGAGCGCCGATGCACCTCCGGATTCGCCGGATTATCAAACTGCTGAAGCATATACGCATCCGGCAAGCTCTCCACCAGCGCCTGCGCCCGCTGAATGCAGCCGCTCATGCCCTCCATTCCCGGTGTCAGCTCCAGCTTCGCCCCATATGCTCGCAGCATCGCCCGCCGCTCCGAACTCATCGTCTCCGGCATCGTCAATATCAGCTTGTAGCCCTTCGCCGCCGAAGCCATCGCCAGCGCAATTCCTGTATTCCCCGAAGTCGGCTCCACCAGCGTTGTCTTCCCCGGCGTAATCTCGCCCGCCGCCTCAGCCGCCTCAATCATGCTAATGCCGATGCGATCCTTCACCGAAGCCGACGGATTCATTCCCTCCAGCTTCACCGTAATTTGCGCCACGCACCCCTCACTTTTCGGAATTCGATGCAGCCGCACCAGCGGCGTATGTCCAATCAGCTCAGTCACATTGTCAGCAATTCGCATAGGTCGTACGTATATCGTCTACAAAGATTAAAGAAGAAGGGGCTAGGAGATGAGGTCTATCTATATGTAATACATCAAATCCACCTGCTGTCGAGCGTTGCGCTTATCGACCAAATCTTGCAGCGTATAGCCCTCTAGCACCTGCTCCGAAGCCAACCGAGCCTGCTGCCAAACCTCACCAACCACTGAGCCTTCTGGTGTTACCGGCGACTTCACTTCCTTCGCTTTACCCTCAAATCCTTCAATACAGCTAATGACATCTAGCAACGTTATCTTCCAAGGCTCGCGAGTCAACAAATATCCACCCTTCGCCCCTCGCTGACTCTTCACAAATCCGTTGCGTCGCAAAGTTGCCAGTAGCTGCTCTAAATACCGGTCGGGAATCTGCTGCTCTGCTGCAATCTGACAAATTCGCAGCGGCTCGCCCTTGCTGTAGTGCAGACTCAGTTCGATTAAGGCCAGCAAAGCATATTCACTCTTACACGATAGTTCCACAAAAATTTTCACTCAAGGTTCAAGCAAATGTTTGTCTTCACCTATTATATCCCGGTTCTACAGTGGGGATTGCAGGTTAGAGACAAACCGAAATGCCACTCGTCTAAAGCTAGCGCGATCGCCGACTCATAGGACTCGCCAAAACACAAAAAAAGGTGATCGTGCCAAAACACAACCACCTTTTTTTATCCCTAGTCAATCACCACGTCTCAACAACGCAGCTAACCGCAAGTTGTAGCTCAGTTTAGAACTTAAACGTAGCGCGTAGTGCACCATACACGTTCTCGCTGTTGTCACCGTCGCTATCGTTATCAGCGTAGATAACCGCAGGCGTGAAGGTGAAGAACTCGTTAACTGCAATCTGGTAGTAAGCCTCGACCAATAAAGGATCGCGATCTACAGCAGGAGAGATGCCACCATAGACGCCAAACTGGTTGCCCGTGCCGAACAGGTCAGTTATGGCAATACCACCCATGTAAGAGTCAGCGTTTCCGCCACCCTGCACATCAGTAGAAGCATAGTGACCACCAATTTCGAATCGGCCAAAGTCAAGGTTCAAAGCACCAGCAATTGTATTGTCAGCGTTGCCTTCTTCGGCATCAGTAGCGCCAATGTAGGTGACAGCGGCGTTAAAGATACCGTCGGTCAGCAAGTTGAGCTGAGCAATGTAGCTACCATTGTTAAAGAGGCCACCTCCATCTGTGTTCAGGTTGCTAGATTTAGAAGAGTAGCCTGCATCTAGTATAAGGTTCCTAGTGAAAGCGATGTTTACGCCTGCACCAAAGTTACCGCCTTCGTAGAGGTCGTAGAACTCAGGGCCACCTGCATCAGCCACACTAGGCCCGTCGAAAGGCACGATTGTGCTAGAGACGAAATCATCGGTCAGCACACTATTGGCCGCGATGATACCGCTGATGCGGTTGCCAATGGGGAAGCTGTAGTAAACGTCATCTAGACCGATGTTGTCCTCGCCGTCAAAGTTTCCGCCACCGCGACGGCTACTCTGGTTAGCTAAACCACTCTCGGTGTTTGCCAAAGAACCCGCGTCGTCAGAAGCCTGCAAGCGGATGCGCAGTCTATCTTCGCCAGTGAAGCTAGTGTCAAAGTTCAAGCGAGCGCGATACTCAAACGTTGCATCCGCTTCTTCACCACCTATTGTGTTGTCAGTTGCAACTCTACTTTCCGCAGGGCCAAATGTCTGAAGGCCATCATCAAAGATTTGAGCTGTGTCATCAAAAGGGACAACCAAGTGCGCATCCAACTGACCGCGTAACTTAGTCGTCGTCGAGAACTGGTTTGCTTCTAGCTCAGCTACATCAGTTTGCAATGCGTCTACATCGCCCCGGACAGTCGCTAGCTCAGCCGCAAACTCTTCTTGCAATCGGCGAATCGCATCTAAATCGGGACCAGTACCGATAAGGTTAACGATTACATCCAAGCAGGCGTTCAAACCCGCCGCAAACTCAAAGCGAGTCAGCGCCCTGTTGCCGCGAAACGTGCGGTCGGGGTAGCCTTCTAAGCAACCGTACTCTTCCACCAAGCGCTGAAGCGCGGTGTACGCCCAGTCGCTAGGCTGCACGTCAGACAGCTCAGATACGCTCGTGACTTGAGCCAGTTGAATCGGCTCAGCGACTAATACTTCAGAGCTAATGTCGCTAACCGAATCAACCGTAGCGGATTCGGCCGCGATCGCATTACCCGAAACAGCAAGTGCCGCACCAAGGGCACCAGAACCAGCCAGTAGAGTCTTCCAGAGTAACTTCGTCATTGTTTGTATTCCTCACACCTTAAATAGATTAAAAAACTGTCAGCTTTCCTAGACATCGCGAAGCTTGTAAACATAGCGTGGCTTCAAATCCAAACTAATTAGCCAAAGGCTTTATCTACAGAGGTTTCGGATGTTAAAGGGGCTAGCTTTCTCCTCGAAAAGTTGGAAACTTTTTAGGCAAAGGCTCGAAAACCAAGGCGTGTTTTTCTCAACTTGTAGGAAATTATAGCAGGGGTAACAAGGTGCAAATACAAATGTATGACAGTTTAGTGAGTTAGTTAAAAGTGACCCAGCCTTGAGTAATTTAGTTGGTTCTACTGAAGGAAAAAAGCGAAAGGACAAAACCCATACGTATAGCGCCTTCGCGCTTGCCTTAGCTCGCACAGCATCTGCAATAAGGCATAAGTAAAACAGAATTGCTCTCAATCGTAACTATCTGAACCATTGATTATTTCAATGATTATCTTCCGGGAAACATTCAGCGGGTTGCCATGTCCGTAGCGTTTCACGGCAACTCGCTGCGCTGAAATCTAAAACTCAACCCGATATCAAAAGTGACTGAACCTAAACTAAGCAACACAAAACACCCTTTAAAAAACCATCCGCTCCCATCTCTTGCGAAATGGGAGCGGTCTGGTCGGGTCTTCAGGTTAAAACCAAACTGCCGGAAGGAAATCTAGCAGGTCTAGCCTCAACAATGATGTTTAAGACTAGTTCCTAGAGAACAGCCCCGGCACACAGCCGGTTTACATCAACCTGGAGACCCACGCATTTATCACTTACTGACATGGGCATCACCTCCTTAATCCTAAAAGGGCCTGTATTTCAACAAAACCGGTTCAGCGTAAGCGGCGAACCGCTTGCAACTAATATAGCACGCCCATTTATAAATGAGTGAAGAAGCAATTTCTATTTCAGTCTTTTAGTCGCTTTCAGTCTTTTAGTCGCAAATCGCTAAAAAGGAACTTTCTTCTTAGCCGACTTGCCACTCTCAAAGTCCAGCTCTTTCAGCTTCTTCAAGATCCGAGTGAAGTACTCCTGCATGTAATCTTCTAACGTGGTGACCTCGCTTTTATCTATGCCAAAGGTTTCGTACACTTCGTCCATAGGCGCATCCATCACGTCGCCGCTTGCACTCACTTCTGTAAACGCTAGTCTGTCTGCCAAATCCCAAGTCCATTGAAAAAAGGCGGCGACATTGCGCGCTGCGCGTAAAATCGCAGGCGGCATCTGAGAAACGTTTGCGGACTGCTCGGACAACCGCTCGCACAGTCTAATAATTTCGTAGGCACCCCAAGCTCTTGTGCCTGCCAATGAGAAAGTTTTATTCTCCACAGCAGGCAGTTTCAGCGCTTTTACTGCAAACTTAGCGATATCCTGACTGTTCATATAGGCGACCGCACCGGCTTCACCCATCACCCAAACAGACTGGCGCTCCAAAATAGGAATGGCATACTGACCAATCAATCCCTGCATGAAGCCGCAGGGTCTAAAGATGGTGTAGTTCAGCCCAGACTCTTTCAAAAAGGCTTCAGTACAATCCTTAATCTCCATTAGGGGCACGTCTGGATAGTCGCCCGCACCATAGATAGAGAAAAAGATAAACCGTCTCACGCCAGCGGCTTTGGCCGCTTTTATCAGCGCTACCTTGCCGTGCCAGTCCACATCATAAATGCCCTCTTTTTCCGCCGGACGAGACGTAGACGCATCAATGACTTCCTCTACATCTTCAAAGCAAGGAGGTAGGCTATCCGGCCCTGTGAGGTCAGCCTTCACTAGCTGCGCACCCCATTCTCTTAAAAAGCTTGCCTTCTGAAAGTTTCTAACTAAACACTTAACCTCATAGCCCTCATCTAAGGCTCGGCGAACGATTTGCCTGCCCAATGTGCCAGTTGCGCCAACGACTAATAAGACCATGAGGTGCGGTAAACAAAACTTAATATGTCTCTCAGTCTAGCAGAAGTCGCTACAGCTACGACGCGCTAAGGAAGATTCAACGACCGCGATGACTTGCTAAAACTCAAGAATGATAGGAAAGGACTACTCAGTTGAAATCAGTTGAAATAGCTGAGTGGAGGTAGAAACACAAAGCAGCACCGTCCTTTGTGTTAAGAAAAGGAGTGCTGCTTTGTATAGTCTGTTTTGCTGAAGCCGAATACGCTAATTAGCTACTGAAAGCGGCTCTATCCTTCGCCGCCCTGAACTTTCAGCAGCAAAAAGCCCACGCTGAGGCCCACCAAAATCATGCCAAAAACCAACACAGCCGTAGTAAAAATTTCGCCGCCCATTGCTTTAATATCTCCTGTTTTAATAGCTAGTGCCTGCCACACATCTGCTAGCAAGCTAAACCAATGGCAGTTCGCGCTGAACTAGCCTAGTTTTGATTGTTATTTTAGAGCGTTTTGGGCCTGCTTATAGATTTTTCTGGGCTACGAATCTGTTGAGAAAGCTTAAAATTTGTATATCTGTTTATGTACTTAGTAGAAAGCGCTAGTAAAAAAGGCTGGCGACAAAGGAGCAAAACGATAGCTACTCACTCAATAACGCATCGCGATCAACAGCCCCGACTGATTATGACGCTAGGCGATCCGTCAGGAATCGGGCCAGAAGTTGTGCTCAAAGCGCTGAGCAATCCAGCGTTTGAACAGAAGGCAGATATTTCGGTTATTGGCGATCGCACCCATCTCCAAACCACCTACCGCCAGCTCAAAGCCACAGATCCCAACCTTCGCCTTCGCCATCCAGACACGCTAACTTTCATTGATATAGAAGTTCCCGAAGCTATTACTGACGGGTTAGAGCTTGGCGTTGGCAACAGCAGTAGTGGTGAAATTGGGTTTCGATCTTTACAAAGCGCGATCGCCCTCACCACTCAAGGCAACTTCGACGGCATCGTCACCGCCCCCATTGCCAAATCAGCTTGGATAGCCGCCGGACACCGCTATCCAGGGCAAACCGAACTACTGGCCGAAATGTCTGGCACGGTCAAATTCGGGATGCTGTTTGTCGCCAAATCTCCTCATAACGGCTGGGCAATGCGCACCTTACTTGCCACCACTCATATTCCGCTCAATCAGGTTTCAATCGCACTGACGTCTACATTGATGACCCAAAAGTTAGAGCTATTCGTCGAATGCTTGCAAACGGACTTCGGCATCAGCGCTCCCAAAATTGCGATTCCAGGACTCAACCCCCACAGCGGCGAACAAGGTCAGCTCGGCACCGAAGAAAAAGACTGGTTAATAGACTGGATGGCTCAGCAGCAGCAGCGCTTTCCCCAAATTCAGTTAGATGGGCCTGTCCCACCCGACACGCTTTGGGTAGAACCCGGACTCGCGTGGCAAAGTAAAGCCGCAGATAGCAGATCTGCTCATGACGGCTATCTTGCGCTTTATCACGATCAGGGACTTATTCCTGTTAAGCTACTAGCCTTCGATCTGGCCGTCAACACCACGATTGGTCTGCCGTTTGTGCGAACTTCTCCCGACCACGGCACAGCTTTTAATATTGCTGGAAAGGGCATTGCGCGATCGCAAAGTACAGAAGCCGCCTTAAATCTGGCAATTGAACTCACCAGCCAACGGCTAGCACAGACAGTCTCCGCCCCTACGCCCGCTGTCGTCGGTTAATCACCGTTAATCGCGAGCTAAAACAGAGAGAGCTGGTCGGGTGGCTTAGCCAGTTGATTCCACGGCAGCGGTGGCACGGGTACATCTGCGGCTTCTAGCTGGCTTTGAAAATACTGGGCGATCGCAGGCGACTCTTGCTCTCTAGGGCAATGCACAAAAAAGTAAACCCGCTTGCCCTGCCTTAGCCACTGGTTTACCTGCGTTACCCAACCAGCCAAATAGTCATGATTTCGTAATAGCCGAGGATGACTGATATATCGAACAATCGCATAGTCAGCCGTGACAACGGGTTGCAAAGGCACCTTGGGCTTGCGTCGGTTCGAACTAAGCTGCGGATCGGCGTCGCCCTCATTTTCCCAGTCATACATAGACCGAGTATCTAGCAACACCCGACCGACTCCTAGCCTCATCAATAGGGCGTTCAGTTGCACAGCCATCCCATCTTTAAACCAGTCAAGATGCCGAACTTCTACAGAAATAGGCACAGATTCTTGAGTCAATGTCGTCAAAAATTCAGCTAAATCGGCCATCGAAGCCGGACTGTAGCTCGGCGGTAGCTGCACCATTATTGGGCCTAAGCGATCGCCCAACCCGCTCATCAATTTCAAAAAAGCCAGCGCCTCAGGCAAATGACTCATCAGCGCCCCCTCATGCGTTACCGCACGCGGCAGCTTCGGACAAAACTGAAATCCATCCGGCGTATGATTCACCCAGCGCTGCACCATCTCCGGAGCAGGCACAGAATAAAACGTCGTATTTCCTTCTACCGTCCATAGCCGCTCGCCATACAGCCGTAAAAAGTTCGTCGCCTGACTTTTCTCTGGATAGAAGCTGCCTACCCAATCTTTAAAGGCCCAAACCGCACAGCCCATCAAAAAATTAGGCGCGGCCACTAGCTCCGATGAGTCGAGGGCTGTTTCCCGCTGTTTATCCATATCGCAAACGGCACCCTACCAAAGTCTCAACTAAATCATAATAGAGATTTCGTCGCGCGTATTTGGCCGTCCTGTGGTGTTTTCTTGCATTCAACCCGATTGGCAGCTATCAGAGAAGCAGGCCACTTCTGAGGCGATTTTTTGGAATTAGCTGTCGTCCATCAGACACTGAACAAACCGCCTTCGAGAAAACACTTGGCCAGCCGATTGCATGGTAACCCCCTGGAAATATGGGTTCAAAGGCGCGAAGTCCATCGTCAAAATAGATTTTGTAGCCAAGCAGCCTGCTACCTACTGGAATGCAATCACCCCTAAGTGGCTTCCTCGGAAGGCTTTGCCATCGCTACAGGGGAATAACTCGTGTTTAATCTGCATCGTGTATGGGGAATAACTATAGAACCCATTTGATATCTCAAGAATCAGCGGAAAGCCTTTTAATCATTAGCCTGACGAAGCAAAAGTCCATTTTCGCCTTGGCATGGTCTAGCGTTTGTTCATGATTTTTATTTAAGCTTTTGCATCTCTCCATCCAAGCATTAGAACGCTCAACAACCCACCGAGTCGCGACTGGCACAAACCCTGTTTTCCCTGGTGCTGCTTTCTTCGCTTTCGACGGCTTCGGAGATAGTTCAAATCTAATTTTTTTCATGATACCTCGATAGACTTCCTCCATCGCTTTTCTCAACTTTTCGAGGTGGTAACCGTTGTCTAACAAGAGCGTAATTTTTGGAATGTTGACCGGCTTTGACTTGAAGTATTGAATGTT
>QBMC01000103.1 GCA_003242035.1 Nodosilinea foveolarum
ACTAAGACCTTTCTTCCTTCTTCGCATACCTTTTTGGGGGGAGTTGAGCAATTACCTATACAGGGGGTCAATAAAACAAGCGCTTTGGCAGAAAGCTTCTGATTCGGCCCCTTATACGCTTATGCATTGAACGTAAGAGCGCTCTGGAGCTGTCTAAATCATATAATCTTCTAGTAGGCGAAAATTTTATAATGTCTAGCTAAAAGGGAAGCCCAGGCTTATGCGACTGTCTCAGATGCTGTTTGTCACGCTGCGAGAAGATCCGGCGGAGGCAGAAATTCCTAGCCACAAGCTTTTGCTGAGGGCGGGCTACATGCGTCGTATCTCTAGTGGACTGTACGCCTATTTGCCGCTGCTGCTGCGAGTGCTCGATAAAATTTCCAATGTGGTGCGCGAGGAAATGAATGCGACGGGGGCGCAGGAGTGTTTGCTGCCGCAGCTTCAGCCTGCTTCGCTATGGCAAGAGTCGGGGCGCTGGGATACCTACACTAAAGCTGAAGGGATTATGTTTGTGCTGGATGACCGCAGAGGTCAGGAACTGGCGCTAGGGCCAACGCATGAAGAGGTGATTACGGCGGTAGCTAAAGATATGATCCGCTCTTACCGTCAGTTGCCGGTTCACCTTTATCAGATTCAAACGAAGTTTCGCGATGAGATTCGGCCTAGATTTGGCCTGCTGCGAGGGCGGGAGTTCATCATGAAAGACGGCTATTCGTTCCATGCGGATGCGGATAGTCTGAAGCAGACCTACGACGACATGTACCAGGCGTATAGCAATATTTTGCGGCGCTGCGGACTGACGTTTCGGGCGGTGGAGGCCGACTCTGGCGCGATTGGCGGATCGGGGTCTACTGAGTTTATGGTGCTGGCAGAGGCCGGTGAAGATGAGGTGCTGTATACCGAAGACGGACAGTATGCGGCCAATGTAGAAAAGGCGGTTTCTGTGCCTCCCGACTCGGTGCCTTCTCCGTTTGATACTTACGAAAAGAAAGAGACCCCGAATACCGCCACGATTGCGGCGATGACTGATTTTCTGGACTGTTCGCCAACTCAGGTGGTGAAGGATGTGCTTTATCAGGTGGGCTACGACAATGGGTGGCAGGTACTGGTGATTGTGAGCATTCGCGGTGACCAGGATGTCAATGAAACGAAGCTGCAAAATGCTTTGACGAATCTAGCTGGAGATTATGATGCTTCTGCTGTGCTGTCGTTGGTTGTCCCCGATGAAGAGGCGCAGTCGAAATGGGCGACCAAGCCTTTGCCTTTGGGCTATATTGCACCTGACTTGTCTGATGATTACATCGGTAAGGTCGAAGATTTGGAGCCAAAGTTTTTGCGTTTGGTCGATCAGACGGCGGTGGGCCTAAAGAACTTTGCAACGGGTTCTAATGAGAGCGGGTTTCACGTTGTTGGTGCCAATTGGGGACCAGAGTTTGAGCTGCCAAAGCGACAGTTAGATTTGCGGACGGCGGTTGCGGGCGATCGCGCTCAACACGACCCGAGCCAAATCATCCAAACGGCTAGAGGCATCGAGATTGGTCATATTTTCCAGTTAGGCAGCAAGTACTCTAAGGCGCTAGGTGCGACCTATACCAATGAAGATGGTAAAGATGTGCCGCTAGAGATGGGCTGCTATGGCGTGGGCGTGTCCCGGTTGGCACAGGCGGCGGTGGAGCAGTCTTATGATGAGAATGGAATTGTGTGGCCAGTGGCGATCGCGCCCTACCACGCCATCGTAGTCGTACCCAACATCAACGCTGAAGATCAAATGGCCGCAGCAGAAAAGCTATACGACGAGCTGAACGCGGCTGGCGTTGAGACGCTGCTGGATGACCGTAAGGAGCGAGCGGGTTCTAAGTTTAAAGATGCTGAGCTGGTGGGGATTCCGTTTCGGGTGGTGACGGGGCGATCGCTTAAAGCAGGCAAAGTAGAAGTCGTTAAGCGAGCCAGCGGTGAGGCTGAGGAGATTTCCCTTGATCAGGTGGTGTCAACGCTAAAGGATTGGATCGCGGCTGAGGTAGGCTAGCACAATGGAAGTGATTACTGTTGTCCTCTCTAGCTTGCTGCTGCTAATCTCGCCGGTGGGATTTGTGGTCGATCAGGTGGCGGAAGATTCTATTCGCTCTCGGCTTTTAGGGGTGGAGAGTTTGCAAGTGCGGGTGGATAATGGCTCGCCGCTTCAGCTTTTGCAGGGACGGGTAAACCGGGTGCGCATCGCGGGACGAGGCATTTTGCCTATAGAAGGTCTGCGCATTGAGGTAGCAGAGCTAGAAACTGACCCGATTGATTTAGAGTTCAACAGCCTGCGCCGGGGTGAGGTGGTGCTAGATGAGGCGCTGCAAGGGGCGCTGCGTTTGGTGCTAACTGAAGAGGATTTGAATCGGTATTTGGCGTCGGATGCGGTGGCTAAGCGGCTAAGTGCGCTGCGCATTGGCGGATTGAATCCGGCTCAGGCTCGGGATCGCGATCGCTATCAGATTAACAATCCGTCAGTTCAGTTTTTATCAGACAATCGGCTAAAGGTTTCGCTAGAGCTGGAGGATTTGGTGCAAGGTGGAGCGCTACAGATTGATGCGGAGTCGGGGTTGAGCGTTTCGGCGGGCGATCGCCTGACTTTAACCGAGCCGATATTGAGCGTGAATGGCTCACCTGCACCCGCGCGATTAGTAGAGACGTTGCTAGGCAGCGTGAACGAGCGCTTGAGCTTGCAGCGGCTAGAGCGGTCGGGTATCACGGCGCGGGTGATTAATTTTTCGGTGCAGCCAGACGGGTTGGAATTGGCGATGTGGGTGCGAGTCGATCCAAGCGTGACGGCGGCAACAGCAGGTGAGGATGCGATGGTCGAGGGGAAGCCCTAGAATAAAAGATAAAAAATAGGACAGGCAAAATGCCAATCCTACAAAATTGGAATTGGCCATTTGCTGTGAAAGGCTGGGTTTATGACTTATTCTCTGACTCGTTATAAAAGCTACCAGGACTATTTAGATGACGAAGACCTTTCTTCTGATCGTAACTACCGACTGCTTAGTACGGGAGAAGTCATTGAAGTGGCCTCAGAAGACGACCTGAACTTGAGAATTGCTATGAGACTTGTAGCGCTTTTAATTCAGGTAGGCCCAGGCATTTTGGCTGAGAGAATTCGACCGGGCAACAAGGAAATAGAGGTTCGACCTGTAGGCGATGAATGTATTAACCGCAAACCGGACGTTATGGTTGTCGATGTAGAACATCTAGAGGCTGCAAGACAGGCAATTTTGTTGGGAATGCTGCCGCCCGTTTTTGTGGCTGAAGTAGTGAGTCCTGGCCCTGAAAGTAGTGAAAACTACCAGCGAGATTATGTTTGGAAACGCGAGCAGTATGAGGCTTGGCAAATCCCTGAGTATTGGATTCTCGACCCGCATCAAGAGAAAGTGACGGTATATGTTCTTTGTGAGGGCATTTACAAAGGTGCCGTCTACACCGGAGACAGACAGATAGTTTCTACCATTTTTCCTGAACTAGTGACGACGGCTGACGGCCTTTTGACGGGTAATCGCTAACTGTTTGAGCTGCTGACGCTTTGGCTAGTGTTGGATAGACCTGTTTCTATCTGACCTTCTGCTTCGTGAGCGATCGCTCTCAAATCATCCACCATTTTCTCATCAGCACTCTGCCATAGCCCTCTTTGATGGGCCTCTAGCAATCGCTCGGACATATCCCGGAGCGCCCAAGGATTCGACTTTTCTACAAATTCGCGAACGGCTGAATCGAATAGGTAAGCATTAGCAACGCCCTCGTACATATGGTCTTCGACGCAGGCTGTGGTGGCATCGTAGGCAAATAAATAATCTACGGTGGCGGACATTTCGAACGCGCCTTTGTAGCCGTGACGCATGACGCCCGCGATCCACTTAGGATTGACGACTCTGGCGCGGTAAACGCGGGCAATTTCGGCGGCGAGTGATCGCACCTTAGGATTCTCGGGCACCGCATTGTCACCAAAGTAAATGACGGGCGACTTGCCACTGATGCTTTTAACCGCTGCTGTCAATCCGCCTTGAAACTGATAGTAGTCGTCGGAGTCAAGAATATCGTGTTCGCGATTGTCCTGGTTTTGCAACACGATCTGCATTTGCTTTAGGCGTTGGCTGAAGGCTTCGGGAGCGCTGCGGCCATCGGCTTGACCTGTGTAAGCATAGCTACTCCAGTTGATGTAGGCGCGGGCTAAGTCGGCATCGCTTTCCCAGTTTTGAGCTTCAATTAGACCCTGAAGGCCCGCTCCATATGCGCCGGGTTTGGAGCCGAATATTCTGTATTGCGATCGCTCTAAACTCTGCGCGTCACTCAATCCTTTTTTTCGCCACGATTGAGCGTCCTCTTTGACCTGCTCGGCTAGCGGGTTCTGTTCGGGCGATTCGTCTAATACCGATACAGCTTTGACGGCTTGATCAAACAAAGAGATTAGATTAGGAAAGGCGTCTCGAAAGAAGCCTGAGATACGCAGCGTCACGTCTACTCTAGGACGGCCTACAATCGTCAGCGGCAGCACTTCAAAATCTACGACTCGGCGGCTGGGGCCGTCCCAAACCGGACGTACTCCTAGCAGTGCCAGCGCTTCAGCCATGTCGTCACCCCCGGTTCGCATAGCGGCAGTTCCCCACATCGAAAGGCCGAGGGTGCGCGGATATTCGCCGTTTTCTTGCGTGTAGTTTTCAACCAGGATTTCGGCAGCTTTGCGCCCAACATCCCAGGCGCTTTCGGTGGGGATGGCGCGGATGTCTACAGAGTAGAAGTTGCGACCAGTGGGCAGAACTTCAGGGCGGTTTCGAGTCGGCGCACCAGACGGGCCGCTAGGAACGTAGTGGCCGTTGAGTCCGTGCAGGAGATTGTCAATTTCGTGAGTGGTGTTCTTTAAATTTGGCAGTAGGGTTTGTTGAATCCAAACGAGAACAGAGAGAAGACAAGAGGAGTCGGTCGATAAGGGTGAGTTGCCTGCGAGAATCTGCTCGACCAAGGCGGCCGCTTTTTGTTCGATTTGCTCTACAGCATCGCCGATGGTGCGGCACTGAGTGAGCGCTGGGTGGTTGGATTGAAAGGGTTTGGCGAGATCTGCGGTAAGGGGGTCGATGTCTAGATTCCAGTCTTGAGCGATCGCCCGACTAAGCCCCATATGGTTTGAACTGGGATGACGGGCGATCGCCACAATCAAATCTCTAAGCTGTTCGCCTTGGGGACACTGGCCATAAATATGTAGGCCGTCTCGAATTTGAGCTTCTTTAAGTTCGCACAAGTAGCCGTCAATTTGAGGAAGCCAGGTTGGTAGCTCTTTTTCCTGAGGGGTCAGATTGAGGTCTTGCTGAAGATGAGTAGTGCTCAACAGCTCAACGATCTTTTTTGTAATGATGGGCAACCGGGTGGGGTCGAGATTTTGCGCTTCGTAATATTCGTCTACTAGACTTTCTAGCTGCTGAAGGGGGCCGTAGAGTTCGGCCCTAGTCATCGGTGGGGTGAGATGGTCGAGGATGACGGCTTGCGATCGCCTTTTCGCCTGAGCGCCTTCGCCAGGGTCGTTAACGATGAACGGATAAAAGTGAGGTAAGGGGCCAAAAGCGGCTTCTGGATAGCAATTTTGAGTAAGGGCAATGCCTTTGCCAGGGAGCCATTCTAAGTTGCCGTGTTTGCCCACATGAACGCAGGCATCGGCTTGAAAATGATGGCGCAGCCAGTGGTAAAACCCCATGTAAGAATGCGTGGGTGCTAGATCAGGGGCGTGGTAATTGAGGCTAGGATCTAAGTCGTAGCCTCGGCTAGGCTGAATGCCGACAAAGATATTGCCAAACTGAATGCCCGGAATAGGGAGGACTGGGGTTGATTGGGTGGCGGAATCAATGGGCTGAAAGCGCTGCCATTCTTCTGCTGGACTGCGCCATCTTTGAGTAATGCCGGTCTGAACGGCAGACGGTAGAGCGGCAAAAAAGGTCTGATAGTCTTCGAGAGAAAGCGTCTGGGGAGCGGGCCGCAAACCGTAACTCTCAGGATCGTTGGTGACACCCGAGGCGAGTTGTGCCATCAGGTCGTCGCCGGTTTCAGGTAAGTCTGAGAGGGTGTAGCCTTCTGCTTGCATGGCTTTAAGAATAGCTAGACAGCTAGCGGGGGTGTCGAGACCGACGCCATTAGCCATGCGTCCGTCGCGGTTGGGATAGTTGGCTAGGATGAGCGCGATTTTGCGATCTGGTGCGGGGGTTTGGCGTAGGTTTACCCAGTTGGCGGCTAGATCGGTGACGAATTGAACGCGATCGCTCACCGGTTCGTAAGTCACTACGTCTGTCTGTAAAGGACTGTCTGCCTGGGGTTGTGCAGCTTTAAATGAAACGGCCCGAGTGATAATTCGGCCATCGACTTCTGGCAGGGCTACATTCATCGCGATGTCCCTGGGCGTAAGTCCTTGAGGATGTTGCTGCCAGTGCGATTGAGGACTGCCGCTACAGATGACCTGGAGAATAGGAATGTCTATTGTTTCCCATAGAGACGGAGGTTGAGCGGGGGATGAATCTTGAGCGAGGCTGGCGATCGCAAAGCTAGTAGTGTTTAGCAGAAGCTGGATGGGTTGGTCGTTTTGGTCGGATTTGCAGTGCTGAATGAGGGCTTGCTGTACGGCTGGGTCTTTGAGGGAGGAGACGTAGATAGGAACTGGGGTAAGGCCCTTTTGCTGGAGATGATGAGCGATCGCATCAATCGCTTTGACGTTGCCTGACAAATAGTGCGCTCTGTAAAAAACAATGCCGACGGAGGCGCCCGATTTAAGCGTTTCGAAGTGTTCTTTGAAGGGTTCTTTTAAATCGCTTTGATCGAGTGAGAAATCAGATGAAGGACTGTTGAGCGATCGCTGCGTTTTTTGAATGAAATTGACTTTGTTTTTGTCAGTAGTTACAAAAGTTTCTAAAGAAAGAGAATCCGTTTTCTCTAAGGATTCTCGGGTGCGAACTGGTGACGCTTCTTCTATTTCTTGGGTGGGAAAATTAGTTGAGGAATCAGCCGAAGAAATTCCTTTATTTAAAGATTTCCTTAAGCTATTTGTAGAAGCCCATTTGTTTGTTGACGATCTATAAATGCCAGGTTTGTAGATGCCAACTAAAGGAATATCTTTGGGTTTTGCTGGGTGGTATTGAGTCGATAGAACGCGATCGCTGACATACAACAGTCCATTACATAAGTTTTCAACACCGCCTTCGGTAAAATACCGCCATAGTTCATTCACCACCGATAGCGAAACGGTTGAATGGCCCATCAAATCTAGGTCTGGGCGATCATCTCCAGGCATGACAATCAGCGCTGCCCCAGTCTGATCGGCAGTCGCCTTCGCCACTTCTAACCCATAAGACCAGTAGGCTCTACCGCCTAGAATCCTTAGGATAATGACCCGCGCAGGTTGCAAAACTTTTTCAGCATAGGTGTCTATGGTGAGCTGTTGCTGAAGCTGAAGTAAATTAATGCTGCGAATTTCGTCAAAGTCTGGAGGAAGTTGTTTAGTGGCTTGAGAAAGTGTAGAGATATCGGTATCCGCAGCCGTTAATAGGACAATGGGAGCGGGTGATTGTTCGATAAAAACGACCCCTTCAATATCGCTATTCCATCCGCCTGGAGTCGCTGCTAAACGATGCATAAATTTCTCAAATATAAAGGAACTATTGTGATAACGGCTGATTGATATCAGCGAGGGCTAGGATTAGCTCGTATAGAATTTGCTTTTGATTTTCAGAACCCTTTAGTAAGCCATTTAAGCGTAAGCAGTTTAGGCCAGTCGTTTATTAGACACTTCAATAAATATATTAAAGGGCCATTAAGCGGATTGACAGGGACTGAGGCTGTGGAAAGGATTGCTGGCTAGAACTCTTTAACGCTTGCTCATGCTGAAGATGACGTTACTCAATTATTTCCGTTGTCTATTTTTCTGTATCAAAAAGCTGTGTAAAGACAGTGTATGCCACAGCGTTGCAGCGCATGGAATTAGGCCATAGCTGTTGTTTGGATAGCAGACTAGCCGTGCGATTTGCTTGGCCCTTTCGATTGATTGGATAGTTTTATCGGTATTCTGCCTAATGCCAACGATTGAGTCTCTTACTGCGTATCAATCTCTCTCGCCTGCTGTTTATATCAGGCTAAGAGAAACGCTGGTGTGCCAGAGTCATCTATTCGATTGGACGGTGACTGAGTCTGATATGGCGCATCACCCTAATAGTTCTGCTAGCTATGATGATGCGGATAGCCGCTTAGACAGCACTGGCTCTACTTCGGCGTTTTGGTCTGCATGGCAGTCAGGAACGAGTCAGTTTGTTTTGATGGGTTCAAAGGCGTGGTGTTTGCTGTTAACGGCTGAAGCGATTGATAGTGGGCTGCCAGACGGTGAGCTGACCGGCGACTTGGCAGATGTGCAGGCTTACCGCGTGGGGCTAACCTTTGACGACTGGGCGATCGCTCAATTTGCCTTGCACTTAAAGGAAATGCTTGCTCACTCAACCGGTGATATATTTCCCTCTAACACAGCGTTGTTTTTACCCAAAGTTCTGGCGAGTCTTTCAGGCATTCGTGGTTACCCCATGCAGACCGCTACCGACCTAGAGCCTCTACTCAATCAAGTGCATCTGACTCCGGAGCAGGCCAGTCGGCATTCCCTGCACGCTCATTCGATTAACCCACGTTCGCAATGTCAATATTTGCAGAATTCGCAGAATTTGCAGAATCAACATCCCTCTCCAAAATCATCCTCCAGCTACTTTCCTCCGTCCGGCTATCGGTCGATTTCGACCGATGAGAAACTACTTATGGCTCAAGAAACCTTCATGCTCAACTGGGCAAAACAGATGTCGGCCTCGCCAGACCTAGCGGCACAGCGTAGCGCCGATACCTTACAAACCCAAATGCAGCAAAGCCTACTCCTAAATCAGGTGGTCACTCGGATTCGTCACAGTCTGGATTTGTCAGACATTCTAGAGACTACGGTCGCTCAGGTAAGATCTTTTTTGGCGGCCGATCGGCTGTTGCTGTATCAGTTTGATAAATCCTCCCCCACTGCCAACCGCTCTATAGAGACGGCTCATGTCGGACGTGCCGTTTTTTCGGGCCATGTTACCTACGAGGCCCGAGCTTCTGAAGCGATTACTTCCGTGTTACGCTCAGCCGAAAAAGGCTGTTTTACGCCTTCTCAACTGCAACGCGCCAAGTTTTTATCTGGTCGGCCCATTGCGGTAGACAGTGTGGACGAGCAGTATGCGCATTCGCCTTGTTTGCTGAAGTTTTTAAAAAAGGCGCAGGTTAAGTCCAAAATTATCGCGCCGGTTGTGGTGCAAGGTGAGCTGTGGGGGCTGCTGATTGCGCATCAGTGCCACGACTATCGCCAATGGGAAGAGACCGAAGTGGTGTTTTTACAGCATATTGCTGAGCACCTAGCTGTAGCCGTGAATCAGGCGCAGCTTTATGCGCAGCTACAGCAGCAAACTACTAGCCTAGAGAGCTGTGTGGTAGAGCGGACGCAGAATTTGCACGATGCGCTAATGGCGGCTGAGACGGCAAACGTGACGAAAGGTGAATTTTTATCGACGATGAGCCACGAGCTGCGAACGCCGCTCACTTACATTATTGGTATGTCGGCTACGCTGCTGCGCTGGTCTTTTGGAGAGTTGAGCGATCGCCAGCGCAGCTATCTCGACACCATTCATCAAAGTGGCGAACAGCTACTCGGCATTATCAACAGTATTCTTGAGTTCGCCAAGGTAGAAGCGGGGCAACGGCTTCTAGATGCTAGCGAAGTTTCTTTGTCGGCGTTGTTTGGTGAGGCGATCGCGCACTATCGTGAGCTGGCTCAAAAACGCGGCGTACAGCTTTCTCTAGACTCGAAGCTAAAGCCAGCAGAAGATTTATTCTGGGCTGACGAAAAACGACTGCAGCAAGTGGTGGCCAATCTGACTGAAAATGCGATCAAATTCACCCCTGAAGGTGGAAAAGTTAGCCTGATGATTTGGCGCGAGTCTCAGCAGGTGGTTTTTCAGGTAGAAGATACCGGCATTGGCATTGCCGACTCGCAGCGCGACGGATTGTTTGAGAAGTTTAAGCAGCTAGAATCCCCTTTTCAGCGGCAGTACTCGGGCACTGGGCTAGGGCTGGCGATGACCAAGCATCTAGTAGAGATGCACGGTGGGACGATTCAAGTAGAGTCCAAGGTTGATCAGGGATCTACCTTTACGGTTCGTTTGCCTAAGCAGCCGAAGCCACAGCACAGTGTGCACAGCGATATTTCTAGTACGTTTGCCAGTACAAAGCGGATTATTTTGCTGGAGCGGGATGAAGAGAGTGCGGCCATTATTTGCAATATGCTGACAGCGGCAGGCTATGAGGTGATTTGGCTGTTGGAGGCTACGCCGCTAGCAGCGCAACTGGAATTGCTAAAGCCGATGCTGTTGATTGCGAATCTTGCTTTACTCAATCAAGACGCCAGCGAGATCAAGTCTTTACAGCTCTCAATTACGACTTTAGAGGCAAAGGTACTGGCCCTGCTAGAACCCGAGCCAGCGCCGTTGCCGATGGCTCATCACGACGTTTTGGCGAAGCCTATTAATCCTAAAGTTTTGCTAGAAAAGGTGCGGCAACTGTCGCCTGTTTTGCCTTAGTGCAGATCGCGAGCTAGCGGTTTCTTGCTGATCCAAGGGCGCCAGCCTGTAAGAAGACGCTATGCAGAGGAAACTGAATGTGGAGGAAAGTGATTTTCTCCGAGGACTTTTGCAAATGGTTTTTGCCAGGTCGGGTTGTTGCATTGCCTCAGCTCGGCCTTAGTTTGCCGCTTGCTTTAATTTGTCACTTTATAGTCTGCGCAATTCTACTGAATGTTCTCTGTGCTTCTGATGCTGTCTGTGCCTAAAGCGACCGCCTATCTCTGCCTTTAGGTGTATCTTTTAATCAATCAACTTAATTTGAATCAGGAATGCTTATGCGAACTTTTCTCAGCTTCATACGCGCCCTTGATTCGGGGTACATTACCTCAGAAGCTCTGCTTGTACGGGGTTAAAAAGTTCTATACAGTTTTATTGCGATCGCCCCGTACCCGAGAAAAACTAGCGCGAAAGGTGAAAATCGGCCATTTTTGCCCGTTATTTCGCCTTCTATTCCGTAACAATACCTAACTTGCTTTAGTTCAATTCTTCACACGACACCATTCTTCCTAGTATGAAGCAGTCACACTCTTTTTCATGGCGTCAGGCTATAGCCACTTTTTCTAGTCGGCGGCGGCGGTCTTATGGCGGCTTGCTACTAGCAGGCGGCTTGCTGCTAGCGGGAATGGGCGAAATCGCCCCTAGAACCTTTCGACAGGCCGCAACCGCAGATACCCAGCTAGCTAGAGGGAGCGAGCCATGGCAAATTGCTTCTTTTCCAGTTGAGGGTTTTCAGGAATACACCTCTGCTTTTGGCTATCGCGGCTCTGGCTTTCACTATGGTATTGATATCGCTGCGCCTTCTGGTAGCTATATTCGTAACTGGTGGGAAGGCCGGGTAGTCGAAGTCTCGGACGATAGTGCCTGTGGGACTTCGGTGGTAATTGAGTCAGGCGATTGGACGCATGTATATTGCCATATGCAGGGCTACGTGACTAGCGAGGGCGGGCGTCTGGTATTTGTAGACGATGCGGGCGGTTTGCGTATTGCAGAAGGGCAGGACATGGCAACGGGCGATCGCATCGGTCGAGTCGGTATGACAGGTCGTACGACTGGGCCTCACTTGCACTGGGGGATGCGCTATCAGGGCAACTGGGTTGACCCTGGTTTGGTTTTGCAAGCTATGGCAGATGGTCAGCGGCGCGCCTCTATCCGATAGCAGACCGTTATAGAGAGATGTTTTAGCGCAACTCGTTAAAAAGGCCGATGCAGAAGAAATCCTTTGCATCGGCCTTTTGAGTTTTAGGTGTGTTAGATACCGAGCAGGCACTTTCTCTTATCTAGTTTTGATAATGGCCTTCTCGGGGACTTTGGCGTATTCGCTGACAATTTTGCGGAATTCATCGCCGTCGATGGTTTCTTTTTCTATCAGCATGTCTACTAGTCGGTCAACTAGGGTGCGGTTGCTGCCGATGATATAGATGGCTCGATCCAAACATTCTTGGGCGAGCGATCGCACTTTCTCGTCAATCTTAGTGGCCATCTCGTCCGAATATTCATGGCCCCCGCCCATCAGATTACTCTGGCCCAAGAAGGGCTGAGAGTTGCCGCTTTCAATCGCAAACGCGCCTAGATCTGACATACCCAGACGCGTCACCATTTGGCGAGCAACGCGGGTGACATATTCAATGTCGCTGCTGGCTCCAGCGGTGACTTCGTCATGCCCAAAAATGACTTCTTCAGCGGCCCGTCCACCCAGTGCGACGACCAGCTTATCAATGAGTTCACCATAGGAAACAAGACCGTCATCTACCTGATCTTCTTTAGGAAGGAAACTGGCAAACCCGCCCACGCCGCCCGAACGCGGAATGATCGTAACTTTGTCTAATGGGTTGGCGTGCTTGCACAGCGTACCGGCGAGCGCGTGACCCACTTCGTGATAGGCCACCAACCGCTTCTTTTTGCTGTCTAATAGCGGAGTTAGCGTCAGACCAATCGTCAGTCGGTCGATAGCGTCGTTGACTTCTAGCATGGTGACAGCGTCTTTGCGCCGTCGGGCGGTGAGGATAGCCGCTTCGTTGAGTAAGTTTGCGAGCTGCGCACCTGAGAAGCCTGGGGTGCGACGGGCGATCGCTTCCATTTTCACCGCGTCATCGATCTTCTTGTCGCGGGCATGTACCTGCAAAATGCCCAGGCGTCCGTTGTAGGCGGGTAAATCGACGCTGACCTGACGATCAAAACGCCCTGGGCGTAGGAGAGCGGCATCGAGCACATCTGGGCGGTTAGTGGCCGCAATCACGATGACGCCGCTATTGCCTTCGAAGCCGTCCATTTCGGTCAGTAGCTGGTTCAGGGTTTGCTCACGTTCGTCGTTGCCGCCGCCGATGCCTGTCCCGCGCTGTCGTCCAACGGCGTCAATTTCATCGACAAAGACAATGCAGGGGGCGCTTTCTTTGGCTTTTTTGAATAGGTCGCGAACGCGCGAGGCACCTACCCCTACGAACATTTCAACAAATTCTGAGCCAGAAATACTGAAGAAGGGCGTCCCGGCTTCTCCTGCGATCGCCTTAGCCAACAGCGTTTTACCAGTTCCCGGTGGGCCGACTAGCAACACGCCTTTCGGAATCCGCGCACCGATGGCCGTGAACTTCTCCGGATTTTTGAGAAAAGTCACGACTTCTTGCAGCTCTTCTTTGGCTTCGTCAATGCCTGCGACATCATCGAAGACGACGCCTGTTTTTGCTTCCATCTGAAAGCGAGCTTTAGAGCGCCCAAAGCTCATTGCGCCGCCGCCGCCGGAGCTAGCCGAACGCCGGAGCAGCATCAGCATAAACAAAATGACTAATACACCTATGAAGGCTGTGGTCAAAAAGCTGGTGAGTACGCTGTTGTCCGCAGTAGATGCGGCTTCCCAAGCGACATTATTTTCCTGAAGGGTCTCCTGTAGATCCAGGTTAATGTTGTTGGAAAAGATTTTGACGTTTTGAGGGTTGTCTTCTGGCCCGTCTGTTTTCAGGCTGACTTTGGCAATGCCGGTAATTTGGTTTATTTCAACTTCTCTGACTTCGCCGTTTTTGATTTTGCTAAGCAGCTCGCCGTAGGTCATCTCCTCTTCTTCGGCGTCGGGCGTACTGCCAGAAAGCTGAGCCGTAACTTCGGACATTTTTGACGAGGTCTGGCCAAAAGCAGGCTGGTTGAGGCTGCCTTGTCCTAAAAGCAGCATGGCGGCGATCGCGGCGGCTGAAGCGGTCTTAATTTTTGCGCCTCTTTTCGATTTGCGCGGCGATTTTCCGAGGGAGAGGTTAAGCCAACGCCTGTGGCCAAATAAACCTTCGGCTGTTTGAATCTGACCTCTGGCAGGCACTATTGCTGTAGTCCTTACATCAGAAGGCACCTGAGATTGCTGCGGGGCGGGTTTGATCATTTCAGAGGGGACCATCACTGTCTTCAAGGCGCTTTACGAGACACTGTTTGCTAGTCTAGCTCTCCAGCCCTATAAGTGACTGACTAAGGCAATATCTAATTAAACTTCAGATGAAATTTAAGGGGATTCACGCAGACTTTACCGCCATCTCACTACAGGCTAGGCCGTCGCTGTGGGTTTTATAGAATGTCTCTACCTTTTTGGAGTTCTATATCCTGTGATAGCTGATGTTGTTTCTTGTCCCTCTGTTAGCAGCCTTTCTTTCAGTATTGTAATTACTACCTACAACCGGCTGACGCTGCTCAAGCGGGCGATCCAATCAGCGTTAGACCAGACCGTTCCTTGTGAAGTGATCGTAGTAGACAATGCTTCGACAGACGGGACGCAGGCTCTTGTGAAGTCGCTGGGCAAGCAAGTCACATACGTACGTAATTCGACTAATGCAAATCATGCTGGGGCGGTAAATGCGGGTGTGGATGCGGCTAGCGGGGACTGGATCAAGCTAGTAGATGATGATGATTACTTGGCGGTGGATTGTGTAGAGGAGATGATGGGAGCGATCGCGCTCAATCCCCAATCAGTCATCTGCTCCTGTCAGGCCGCGCAGGTAGATACTGATGGAGTCGAACTAAGCCGAACGCCCATCACCGGCCCAGGCGAAGTCTTTTGCATTTCCCAGTCAGATATTCACTACGGCATGTTGCTAGAAGCGGTGCCGTTTGGTACGCCGATTCAGGTGGCAGTACGCCGGGATGCGTTCTTGATGTCGGGCGGCTGGGATCTGTCGATGACAAGCTGCGACGATATCGACTCCTGGATACGAGTTGCTGAGCATGGCGATGCGCTGTTTATTAATAAGTGTTTGGCTTATCGCACGGTGTGGCCAGGTGGATATGACCAGAAGATTACGTTGGAGAGACGGTTGAAGACAAACATGCTAATAAAGGAGCGGATCTATTCTCGGGTGGACGAGAAGCATCGAGCCGCATTACCAAAGCTCTCTACTATTAATCAGTATTTACATTTGCACTGGGCGATTGTGGCGCTGAAGCGCAAGCAGCTTGGCACCACAGCGGCGTTGGGATTGCCATCTGCACTTTCTCCGAAGGCTTGGCAGCTCTTGAGGCAGGCGATCGCTATGCGGAAACAGAAGGCAGCGGCTCCGATTGAAAAAGTTAAATTGGCGTGAAGGTTAGATGTATTAGCGGGCAACGATTCTTGGCTACTGGCGGTTCTATGAAGACTCGTAAGGTATACTGGTAAGTCCGAAATTTATTACTTGGAGAAATAATGTCTCGATATAGAGGTCCTCGCCTAAGAGTGGTGCGCCGCTTGGGCGACCTGCCGGGTTTAACCCGCAAATCGGCTCGGAAAGCGTATCCCCCTGGACAGCACGGTCAGGCTCGTAAAAAGAAGTCTGAGTACTGCATTCGTCTAGAAGAGAAGCAAAAGCTTCGTTACAACTATGGTGTCACCGAGCGCCAGCTTCTCCGCTACGTGAAAAAAGCACGTAGAGCCGGAGGTTCTACCGGACAAGTGATTTTACAACAGCTCGAAATGCGGCTGGATAATACCTGCTTTCGTTTGGGTATGGGGCCAACCATCCCCGCTGCTCGCCAGGTTGTAAATCATGGCCATATCACTGTGAATGGCCGCGTGGTTAGCATTCCTAGCTATCAGTGCCGTGCGGGTGATGTAATTGGGGTACGCGGCAGAGATGCTTCTAAGAAGCTAGTTGAAGGCAATCTGGAGTTCCCAGGTTTGGCCAATGTCCCGGCTCACCTAGAGTTTGATAAAGGCAAGATGGAAGCGAAGGTAACGGGTGTGATTGAGCGCGAATGGATTGCGCTAAACATCAACGAGCTGCTAGTGGTTGAGTACTACTCGCGCCAAGCTTAAAACACGCGGAACTAGGTTTACCTAGTGAAAGCCTTTCGATCTAAAGATCGAAAGGCTTTTATTTTGGTTTAACGTTGGAATAAGAAATCAGTTTCACCCCCTACAAAGTCTGTATATGGTAAGAAACACTAGCCATTCTAAAGAGTTCGAACCACGCAAAAGAGTTAACTCTAAACTAAAGACGATCTCGCTGGCTTACCGCTATAGCCTTAGCTGTTCTGACTCGTCTGACGATACTAAACAGATCATTTTATCTCTAGAGGCTGAAGGGGTGACACAACAGCTACAGCGTAGCCATGACAGTCTCTATGGCTTTTA
>QBMC01000104.1 GCA_003242035.1 Nodosilinea foveolarum
GCTGCCAGTTTAGTCTAGACACACTTAAACGTATATTTAGAATGAAATAGCCCTGCTATTTCAACTAGACACTCATTATCAGCATCCATGACGTGAACATGAGGTGGAGGGTGTTCATCTCTCACTCTCACAATGATGGTGAAATTGCCGTTAGTCCAGACTGTAGGCATATTATACGACGCATCGTAGAAGTATATTTAATGCACGAAGAACGCCCGTTGCTGCCAAAGCATCCAAATGCCGCTAAGCCCAATGAAGCTGACTACCGCAAATTGAAACTGATCTGCGCTCATTCGCTCTAGTACTTTTTTGCCCAACCAGTTAGCCGGTAGCGCTGCTAATCCAATTACTAAGCCGTAACCAACTAGCTTAGGTGAAAGCACGCCCAGCGCTGTGTAAGCCAAAATTTTGATGATGTGCGTGAGTGTCAGGTTCGCTGCTCGAGTGGCGACCATGCTTTCTTTTTCTAGGCCGTAGCTTAGATACGCTGGATTTAGGATCGGGCCAGTACTGCCGATGAGTCCAGAGGCGATCGCATTCAAAAAGCCTAGCGGCAGAAAATGCCATGTCTGAAATTTGAAGGAGGGTAGGTTTAGGCGATCGCTCAACAAGGCATGAAGGACTAAGTAGAGTAGGGCGATCGCAATAAATAGCTGAAGCCCCTCCGCATCTACCCGCGTAAAGGCATAAGCGCCCAGTAGAGATCCAACAATTACCCCTGGCACTTGCCAGAGCGTAAGCGACCAGTCGATATATTTCCATAGCAAAATGCCTCGCTGAGCGTTGCCCAAGACGCTGCCAATCGTGAGCACAGGCGCAACGGACTGTGCCCCTAGTAGCAAAGTCACGAACGGAATTAAAATTAGCGGACTTCCCCCACCTACCAACATGCTGACAAACCATGCGGCGAAGCTGACAGAGGAAAGCAAAACTAAAATTGAGGCGTCGGTCATTGAAGCATCGTCGAAAAGTTTAGGTGCATTGAACTGTCTTAGGATGCCAGTTCACAAAAGTATATTAACCGTTTCTTAATAATAAGACGTTGGCGATGTAATTGTTCGAAGACACGTCGATTTTCGGGGGAGTGCCTTCCTTGGTTTGCTAAAACTTGCGCTGAAAATAAGCTGTTTTGGGTATTCCTTAAGAATATTGCTGACGAAAGGCTACCGATAAAAGGGCTATGAACACCACCGCAGATTCAGAACGGTTGCTCAAGGCTGGGGTTGCGGCTTACAAAACGGGCGAGTACGAACGGGCGATCACCGCTCTTCAACCGCTGCTACGCAATCGAGCCTATCGGCTTAAAGCGGGAATGGGTTTAGTTCGCGTTTATATGTCTCAGCGCAACTGGCGCGAGGCCCAGAAGCTGTGTGAAAAAATAGGCCAGAGTTCTCAGCCATCAGTTCAACAATGGTCGCAAGATACCTTGGCTAAAATTGAGCAGCGAATGGCAAAAGCCAGCGCGGTCTCGCCTGCGGATAACGAGGCTCATCATGCTGCAAAAGGGCTATCTGGATTTACGCCGCTATCTTCTGTGCCTGAAATTTCTATACCGCCGGTTTCTACCGCTACGAATTCTGCTAAAGCGACGGGTGTTTACTCAAAATCTTCTGTCGCTAGCCAAAAGTCTGTTCCGCCTGAGGATAAATTGCTTGAGCCAAAAACGGCCGCTCCGTCTATCTTTCACTATGCGCATTTGAATAATGAATTGGCGGCTGAGGCTCCAGTGTCTGCGGATACGAATCCAGATATTTCGACTGAGGGAGGATGGCACTATTCAGGACGACTTAAGCAAGGGCGATCGCTCGGTAGAATCCGCACAGGAAAACTATGGGTCGCCCAACTCGCTGGGGCTGTCGGCTTCTATTTTTTGGCGCGATATCTGCTAAATAGTGCGATCGCTATGCTCAATGGTTACCTAAATTTTCTATCTGGTTTGCCTTTGTTGGGCTGGATACGACCGTTGCCTTTGCATGATGCGACCGGGTATTTACTGGCTGCTTTGGGGGTGATTGCGATCGCCTCTCCCTGGCTATGGGATCTTTGTTTGTGTCTAGTTGGCGATCGCCAGTCTCTCTCTCTCAATGCATTGCGATCTTGCTCGGCTGAAGCGGCCACACTCATTTCCCAGCGCTGTCATCAGCGACGCTGGCCGCTGCCTAAGCTTTGGAAGCTATCAACCGATGTGCCGCTCATTTTTTCGTATGGCTGGTTGCCTCGAAATGCCCGATTGGTGGTGAGTGAAGGATTGCTGACTCAGCTCGAAGCCGATGAAATTGCGGCTCTGGCTGCTTACGAAATGGCGCAGTGGAAGTGTCTGTACTGGCCGATCCTTTCTGTCTGTAGCTTGGTGCTACATCTGTTTCATCAAAGCTATTGGCAAATGGCGCTATGGGGTAATCGGCAAGGTAAACTTCTGAATCTGACGGCAGGGGTGGTTTCAACCTTGAGCTACGGCGTTTTTTGGCTGCTGCAAATTCCGGTTCTGTGGCTTGCTAGGGTTCGAACTTACTATGGCGATCTCACAGCCTGTGAACTAACTGGTAATCCAAATGGACTCATCCGCGCTTTGGGAAAGGTTTCTTTTGGCCTAGCCAAAGCGGTGGAAAACCAGGGGTATACGCCTGCGCTAGTCGAGAGTGCCGCCATTCTGATGCCGGTAGCTGCGGATCTATCTCGCTATCGACTACCGGGACGTTACCCGCTAGGTCAGCTCTATGCGTGGGATAGCCTGAATCCGGTACGAGACTGGATGAGTTTGCTAGATGCGCATCCGCCATTGGGCGATCGCCTAGCATTGATCGCGACCTATGCCCAGCATTGGAAACTTGATACCGAGCTAAGCTTTAAGGCCAAGACTCCAAGTCGCAAACAGCGTCACAAAGGACTGCGCCAGCAAGACTGGCTAAGGCTACTGAGTCAGGGAACGCCCTACTTCAGTGCAGTAATTGGACTCGTCATTGGAATGGGGCTATGGGGCGTAGGGGCGATAGGGGACAAACTAGACTGGCCGTTTTTTGCCTGGATGCATAAAGACGTAGGCTTGTTTCAATGCTGTATTTTACTGAGTATAGGCGTCGGCATCATTCTACGAATTAACCGATTCTTTCCCGACCTGTCGTTCGAGCAGCCGCCGTCTACAGACTGGACCGACTGGCTAAGTGAACCTGAGCTACTCCCGGTCGAAAGCGTACCGATCAATCTCTCTGGCACTATCTTCGGCAGACCCGGCATCGCGAACTGGCTGGGTCAAGATTTGCTGCTGAAAACCTCGGATGGATTGCTAAAGCTTCACTTTTTTTCGGCGGTTGGTCCCATCAGTAACTGCTTCCGACTAGGCCAAAGACCGGCTGTTCCGATAGGTAGCTCTGTGCAGTTATTAGGCTGGTTTCGTCGGGGAAACCGTCCCTGGATTGATGTAGACAAAATTCGGCTAGGAAATGGACTGATGCTGTCGGCAGCTCATCCTATTTTTTCACTGGCGACCGCCACAATTTTTAGCGCTTGGGGCCTCTGGCTACTCCTTAAATCTGGCTAAGCGAATCACAGATCTGTTAGCTCTGGTGGCTTTTTTTGATGAACGATTCGAGATAGCGATCGCCTGCTTATGTAAAGAAATATTGCGAACTGTCTCAAAAGAGTGCTACATTTCTTGCAAGAACTTTTTCATGAGTTCTCCTACTCTCAACACAGCAACTCAGCCAGTCGGTTCTCCGGCTGGCTTTTTTATGGACATGGAAAGCTATCTCCTCGCGTTTTAAGGTGATTTATCATCTTGCCGACTCTGGTGTGACTACGGGCGTCGTGATACTTTAAAGAAGGACAGTAAGTGAATGTATGCTTCTGTGCGACTGCCCATTTTGCGGCCTTCACTCGGTTGAGTTATCCGTAAATAAGGTCTACAGGCAGCATCACAGATAACTGTTAAAATCCCCACGTTGAGAGGAAGGTCTCCGCTCAGCATAGGCAATTCTGCAACTAAGCGATTTTGCAACTCGTCAATCTTACAGCAGCGCAACGACAGAAAGGCTTTTACCGCTTTGCGACGAAGCGCTATGGGCGTGTTTAATAGAGATATTGCTATTATAGGTGCGGTTGCCCTGATCGCTTCTGAAGTTTTCCAGCGTTTATAGACCCCATTTAAGAAGTTAGAAGGTATTTTCGATGTCTGTTCGTTTGTATTTTGGTAATTTGCCCCGCGACCTAGAACCCGAAGCCTTTGAGTCCATTTTTTCGGCAGACAATCTGGATTTAGTGTCCGTAAAGCTAATCTCAGATCGTAAGACAGGTAAATGTCGTGGATTTGGTTTTGTAACCACCAAAACTGATGAAGCTGCGGATGCGCTGGTAGAGAAGTATAACGGCTTTACGTTTCAAGATGCGACGTTAAAAGTTGAGAAGGCTATGCCTCGCACTGAAAAGGAAGAGAGTAAAGAAGAGCCTCAAGGAGGTAGTGACAACGGTGCTCGTCGCAGTAAGAAAGGCGGACGCAAAAACGGTAATACGGTTGTTGTCTCAGAAACTCAGTCGGCTGTGACAGAACCCGATCCTCGCTGGGCGCAAGATTTGGCCAAGCTGAAGGAAATGCTGGCAGCGCAAACAACACCTTCTTAGTCAACGTCTCATGCCATCCCATAGGGGGGTACGAGACTGTCGTCTATGATTTTGTAAAGGCCTCCCACTTGATATCAAATGGGAGGCCTTTAGATCTTAAATATATTTGTTAAGGCTAAATTTATAACACTCTGGCTCTGATCAACGCTTCCGGTAGACATCTGAACTTGCGGAGCTTGGGGACAAATGCTCTGCGGTTGAACACATCGTAGTCATTCTCTTCAATCACATCTAAAATTTTGCGATAGAGCATCAGGGCTGTCCAAACGGGCCATCTGGCGTCAGGGTGAAGCCTGCCAATGCCCGTTTCGGCTTCCCGATAGTATTTGTGCGCTCTTTGAATTTGAAAGCGCATGAGCGCTCTCCAGCGGTCGTCAACCACACTGTTGAACAAATCTTCCGGGGTGTAGTCGAAGAGGGCTAGATCCTCTAAGGGGAGATAGATGCGATCGCGCCTAGCATCTTCTCCCACGTCTCTCAAAATATTAGTTAGCTGGTTAGCAATCCCCAGTCCCACTGCTTCTTTGATCGGCGGAACCACTGGATTTTCTTTGCGCCAGGGGGCTGCATTAATCGCGCTGTCCATACCCATAACGGTTGTAGACATTAGCCCTACAGTGCCCGCTACGCGATAGCAATAAAGCTTCAGTTCTTCAAAAGTCTCGTAGCGCGACTGCTTTAGATCCATCCGCTGCCCCGAGATCATGTCTTTAAAAGGCTGAATATCTAGATTGAAATGCTCTAGCGCGTCTACCATCGCCACGTCTAGGTCATCCTTAGGTCGCCCAGCGAATAGGCTTTCAAGCTGACCTTCCCAGTGGTCTAGCGTACTGTCAGTTGTGAACTTTGCCTGTGGCCCATCAACTAGCTCGTCTGTACGCCTACACCAAACATAAATCGCCCAAATTGCCCGACGTTTGGCCTCAGGCATTAGCAACGTTCCCATATAGAACGTTTTGGAATATTCTGCCGTAATCTGACGACATCGCTCGTAAGACTCCTCCAAAGACACAAATCTAGGAGCAGCGGTCGTAATTGAAGGGTGGGTCAGTTGCAGCATCAACGCCTCAAACTGGGAAAAGATGGACAGCGGCAGGGGCCAACCTAGCCAAAAGCTTCCTGGCCCCATCCTTGAAATTAAGCGTTGGCATGAAAAAACCAAACTACTTAAGGAGCGGCCTGTGGCTTATATATATCGACTTGCTAACGCTAACAATCCACCTGGCGAAGGCGGTGTTGGAGATCGCTTGTCTGGACAGCACCGTTACTTTAAAAAAGAACAGTCGCTTATAAGAAACTTAGTAGACTAAGAAACTCAATAGACTGCTTTCACTACTTTATACGTCAACAGTGCCTGGGGCTAGCTGAACGACAAGGTACGGGTCAAACCCGTCTGCTAAAAACTAGCCCAAAGGCTTAGTTGTCATTAGTTATCATCACTGGCGCAGCGTTTAGCTTTCTTATTATAGGTTTCAAAGCGTTACATTCTGAAACAATTCTGGTTAGATTTGCTTAGCCCTAGCCTCTCCTTAGATTGAGTTCTATGTTCTGCGTTCATAGAAAATGTCGTATTCAGACTCGGTAGGGAGGTTTCTAACGAGTTATCATAAAAAACCTCATGGGCTGACAAGAAACTGAAGAGGTAATGAATGACGAAGGCAAATATCGACTTCTTGAATCAGAGCGATCCAGAGATCGCAGGCATTATTGGCAAGGAGCTGAACCGACAGCAAACTCACCTAGAGCTGATCGCGAGTGAGAACTTTACCTCTGCGGCGGTGATGGCGGCTCAAGGATCTGTGCTGACGAATAAGTATGCGGAAGGGCTACCGAGCAAGCGCTATTACGGTGGCTGCGAATTTGTCGATCAGGCGGAGCAGCTAGCGATTGACCGAGTGAAGCAGCTATTTGGCGCGGCACACGCCAATGTACAGCCGCACTCGGGGGCGCAGGCTAATTTTGCGGTATTCCTGGCGCTGTTGAAACCGGGCGATACCATTTTGGGCATGGATTTGTCTCACGGCGGTCACCTGACGCATGGTTCGCCGGTGAACGTCTCGGGCAAGTGGTTCAACGTGGTGCAGTATGGCGTCAGCCAGAAAACTGAGCAGTTGGACTATGAGGAAATTCGTAAGATTGCGCTAGAGCACCGGCCTAAGATGATCATCTGCGGCTACTCTGCTTATCCTCGAACTATTCACTTTGATAAGTTTCGGGCGATCGCAGACGAAGTTGGTGCTTACCTCATGGCCGATATTGCGCACATCGCGGGACTGGTCGCAACGGGTTACCATCCCAATCCATTGCCTTACTGCGATGTGGTGACGACCACGACGCACAAAACGCTCAGGGGTCCGCGCGGTGGCCTAATTATGACGCGCGATGCAGAGTTAGGTAAAAAGTTTGATAAAGCTGTGTTTCCCGGTAGTCAAGGTGGCCCACTAGAGCACGTGGTGGCGGCTAAAGCCGTTGCTTTTGGCGAAGCGCTTCAGCCTGAGTTTAAGGAATACTGTCAGCAGGTGATTAAGAACGCTCAGGTGCTGGCGGCTCAGCTTCAAAAGCGCGGCATTAAGGTCGTGTCGGACGGGACTGATAACCACCTGGTGCTAATGGATTTGCGCTCGATTGGCATGACGGGCAAAGTTGCCGATGCGCTAGTGAGTGAGGTGAACATCACGGCTAATAAGAACACGGTGCCGTTTGATCCTGAATCGCCTTTTGTGACTAGCGGTTTGCGGTTGGGTACGCCAGCGATGACGACTCGCGGCATGGGTGAGACTGAGTTCGTCGAAATTGCGAATATTTTGGCAGATCGGCTGTTGAATCCGGAAGATAGTTTGATAGAAAAAGAGTGCAAGCAGCGAGTGCTGAACTTGTGCGATCGCTTCCCACTTTATCCCCATTTACAGGTCGCTGAGCCAGCTCTGGTTTAATCTACTGGCTGCCCGACGGCTTAGTCTATTGACCCGATCCTATTTAGCAGATAATACCTTTAAGAAGTTCCTAAGCATCTTTGTTTTGCTTGGGAACTTTTTTATATAAATGCAATTTGTTCTGAAATAAACAAATTTCCTTAATTTATGTGAGAGACCGTTGATAATTTTCACCCTTGAGGTATAAGTAACGGGGTATACTGTCGCCGAGTGCGCTACAGTCGTTTACCTGTGAGGATGACGCGTTTAGCTCGCTGCCTCTTTGCTTAGGGTGCAGATTTTTTGAATGAACCACTCTGAACGGAAACTTGCCGAAATAACGGCGGTTTGTTGCCAGAAAATACCGGATTCCTGCGTTTAACGTCAGTACCGATCTGTAGTGAGCTTCATTTTAGCGCACTCAACTTCTGTCTTTGTATTTATCACCCTAGCTCTGCCAACCTTACATAATCTGTCCTGATGGCATTTTCGTTTTACCATCTACTCGCATTTGTAATCTCAGCGATTGTCGTTCTGATATTGACCCCGATTGTCAAGAAGGCTGGACTTGCCAGCGGGCGAGTAGATCTACCTGGCGATAGAAAAGTTCATAGCCAGCCGATGGTTCGGCTCGGGGGCGTCTCTATCTTTTTTGGTGTGCTGATTGCGCTGCTCATTATTTGGGCGTCGGGTGGCTTTATTGGCACAGACGGTCTGCCGCTGAAGCCAGAAGCTGAATATGCGGTTTGGGGCGTGACGGTTGGCGGTCTGGCTTTTTTCTTAATTGGCTTAATCGACGATTTGTTTGGTCTTTCTGCGATCAGCCGTTTGATCGTACAGGCGATGGTGGCTGCGGTTGCTTGGAAGGTCGGGGTGGCGATTAATTTCCTCACGCTACCCATGATAGGGATTACGGTACTGCCAGACTGGCTGAGCCTATTGGTGACTATTGTTTGGCTGGTGGGAATGGCGAATGCTATTAACTGGATTGATGGTTTAGATGGTCTTGCTGCTGGCGTTTCGGGTATCGCGGCAGTGCTGATGCTGGTGGTGAGTTTGTATATGGGTCAGCCAGCAGCGGCGCTGATTGCGGCGGCTTTGGCGGGTGGGGCGATCGCCTTCCTCAAGTACAACTTCAACCCAGCCCAAATATTCATGGGCGATGGCGGCGCGTACTTTATCGGCTTCACCCTGGCAGGAGTTGGCGTTATTGGCTTGGTGAAGAGCGTGACGACGGTGGCAGTGCTGCTGCCCTCGCTCATTTTGGCCGTTCCTATTTTGGATATGTCCACCGTCATTTTGCTGCGCTTGCGCCGTGGCCTCTCGCCTTTTGTAGCCGACAAGCGCCACCTGCATCATCGTTTGTTAAATGCAGGATTTTCGCATCGCTTTACCGTCTTGTTTATCTATGCGCTGGCGCTTTGGGTCGGGAGTTTGGCCGTTGCGTTCTCGGGTCTTAGAGCGGGTGTTCCCTTTGTTTTTGCTTCTACCGCACTGCTAAGCTACACCGGCTGGCGAGCACTGCACCACGCGAGATAGTGGCGTTGCTATGGAACCTAGAAGCGCTGAGATTATCTGCGTCGGCACGGAGCTATTGTTAGGCGATATTCTGAACGGCAACGCCCGATATTTAGCTCAGCAGTTGGCTAGCTTGGGTATTGCGCACCATTACCAAACGGTGGTGGGCGACAATCCATTACGAATTCAAAGGGCAGTGGCGATCGCCTGCGAACGAGCCAGACTCATTATTCTCACCGGCGGCTTAGGGCCAACGCCAGACGATTTGACCCTAGCAACGCTAGCCGACTTTTTTGATGTGCCTCTAACGGAGCGCTCAGAAATCGTCGCTGATTTAGAATTGAAGTTTGCTAAGCAGGGCCGTCAGCTCCCTGAGAGTAGCCGCCGTCAGGCGCAGCTTCCTGAAGATGCAGACGTTTTGTGGAATGCGATGGGAACGGCTCCTGGCGTTATTTGGCAACCGCGCTCAGGACTGACGATTCTGACTTTTCCGGGGGTGCCTAGAGAAATGAAGGCGATGTGGCAGGCTGTAGCGGTCCCTTATCTGAAGCAGAGCGGCTGGGCGGCTGGCGTAATTCATAGCCGAACGCTGAAGTTTTGGGGAATTGGCGAATCTACTCTGGCAGAAAAAGTTGGCTCTCTCTTGAATTCGGAGAATCCGACGGTAGCTCCTTATGCGAATGAGGGCGAAGTAAAGCTGCGGCTTTCGGCCAAAGCGGATTCTGTCGCAGCCGCAGATGCGCTGATCGATCCGGTGGCGGCTGACATTCGACAGATAGCGGGAGACCGTTACTACGGGCAGGATGATGAGAGTTTAGCCGCTGTAGTGGGTGATTTGCTGCTGGCGCGATCGCAAACCCTAAGCGTGGCCGAATCTTGTACGGGTGGTGGTTTAGGCCAGCTCATCACCGCGACGCCGGGTAGCTCTAGCTACTTTTGGGGCGGGATTATTTCGTACGACAACCGGGTTAAGCAGTCTGCTTTGGGCGTGAGCGAGCAAGACTTGGCTCAAGCGGGTGCTGTTAGTTCGAAAGTGGCGATCGCGATGGCTGAAGGGGTGCGTCGTCGTTTGGGAACGGATTGGGGCCTTAGCATTACGGGCGTCGCTGGGCCGGGAGGCGGTAGCGCGGAGAAACCGGTGGGGCTTGTGTATATCGGGATTGCGTCTGAAGCGGAGGCGCGAGCTGAGAAGTTTTTATTTGGCGAAGACTGGACACGCGATCTGATTCGTGAAAGGAGCGCGTTGAGTGCGCTAAATTTAATTCGGTTAGCGTTAATGTCTGTTTGATCGCGACTTGATAGCTAGTCAAGCATTTTTTGGTTGCTACGAAAGTGCCGCTGCATTTGTCTTTTAGAGAACCGGCACTCTTCCTTTCGGCGTATTACAGATCCGTAAAAAGAGCTAAAACCATTAAATTCTCGGACAAGTTTGCTCAATTCGTTCAATTGATTGGTTATTATAGGTACATAAGCGGAACCTGCCTTTGAGAAAAAACGATTTCTCGGCTCCCGTTTGTGTCTCCAGTAACTATAGCCTGCGCTATTTACTGCGAAAATTGACAAGAATATGAGAGGGAGCGATCTAGCTCATGGACTACATCGACAAGGCCCTAGAAAGGCTCGGCGAATGGATTGACAAGGTGATGGACGCTTTGTTTGGCCCACAGGCACAGCCTGAGCAAGAGCCGATTCCGATTCCGGTAGACGAGCGCAATCGCGGTCGCCGATAAGTTAGCTATTTGTGGATTGAGCCTTTGCTAAGTATTTTGGTGCTAAACGGCCCCAACTTAAACATGTTGGGCAAGCGAGAGCCTACTATTTACGGCGCTCGAACGCTTCAGGATATTAGTAGCGAACTTGAAAAAACGGCAGCGTCTCTAGAGGTTTTGCTGACTTTTTTTCAATCGAATCATGAAGGTGTCCTGGTGGACAAGATTCAAGCTGCGCTGGCTCTCTATCAGGGCATTTTAATTAATCCAGGAGCCTACACACATACGAGCGTTGCGATTCGAGATGCGATCGCCGCAGTGTCCCTCCCGACGGTAGAAGTTCACCTTAGCAACGTTCACCAGCGAGAAGCCTTCAGGCAGCATTCTTATATCGCACCGGTCGCCATCGGTCAAATTAGCGGCTTTGGGTCAGATAGCTATCGTTTAGGGCTAGAAGGCTTGGTTCAGCATTTACGTAGCAAATAGCGCTATATTTTTCTTACCTTTCTTACCGCTACATTTATCGTTATGGTTGCTGCGATTTCTGTTGATGCGACGGCGGCTAGGCCGATGGTGAAGCCTATTATAAAATTCCTAAAAGAGCCGACTTCGCAGGCATGGGTGGAGCAGGCGATCGCCAATATGAACACTATTTTGCTAGACCACGCCCAGTGCGAGCGTAAGGCCGCAGGTACGGCGATTCAGATGATGTCTCGCTATCCGTCGAGCGATCGCTTGGTACGGGAGCTGACGGAGATCGCCCAAGAAGAACTGAGCCATTACGAGCAGGTCAATCAGTGGTTGGATAGGCGAGGTGTTCCATTGCAGCCGGTGACGCCGCCGCCATATGGGGCCGGGTTGAAAAAGTGCGTACGCAAAAACGAGCCAGACCGGATGCTGGATTTGCTGCTGGTATCGGCCTTGATTGAGGCCCGTAGCCACGAGCGGTTGGGTCTATTAGGGCAGCATTGCCCAGATCCTCAGCTCGCCAAATTTTATCGGTCTTTAATGGCGTCGGAGGCTCGGCACTACGGTAGCTATTGGGTGCTGGCAACGACTTATTTTGATTTGGACTTGGTGAATGAGCGGCTAGTTGAGATTGCTGAGCGCGAAAGTGAGATTTTGAGGGTGCTGCATCCTGAGCCTCGGGTGCACAGTTAGAGCTATGCATCAATCTTTTAAGGAATTTTTGATTCGAGATTGGGCGGTGGGCGATCGCGAGGCAGCAGCTAACGTGGTTAAAACTGTCCTGGCTGAATATGGTTTGGCTTGGGAAGCGGATGGCTGTGGGTGTAGCGATCGCGATGCGGTAGAAGTGGAGAATTATTATTGGCAATCGGGCGGTGAGTTTTGGGTGGTGGAGCAGGCTGATCAGATTGTGGGAACGGGCGGCTATTTGCCGATTGAGCGGGGAGACAATGCGGTTGAGATTCGCAAGATGTATTTGCTGCCTGCTACTCGGGGGCAAGGACTGGGAAGACATTTGCTCGGTGAACTAGAGCAGGCCGCAGCGGCTAAGGGCTTTGGCGAAGCGTGGGTAGAAACGGCAAGCGTGTTAGCTGAAGCGGTGAAGCTGTATGAGCGAAATGGATACGTGCCTAAAAGCGGTGTAGAGACTGAGCGTTGCGATAAGGTTTATAGCAAGTCGATACTAAGAGATCTGATGCCAAAAACTGATATCAAAAAACTGATACCAGAAAAACTATAGAGGACATCCGCAGTATGGCCGCGAATTCGATTAACGCCTCTCCGACTAAAAACTTTTTTGTAGAGATGCTGACGCGAGATATCGATCTCAAAGACGCTATTCTCGACCTGCTTGACAACTGTATAGACGGTATTCAGCGGACGATTCGAGACGCTGCGCCTTCGGAGACACCGTATGCAGGATTTTGGGCGGAGATCACTTTTTCGGAAGATAGCTTTACCATTGCCGACAACTGCGGTGGCATTCCGCTAGATGTGGCTCGGCGATATGCCTTCAGGATGGGCAAGCCCCGAAACATTACCGACGATGACGGCATTGCCACGATTGGCACCTATGGCATCGGCATGAAGCGGGCCATTTTTAAGATGGGTCAGTCTGCTCAGGTAGTGTCTCAAACTGAGGCAGAGTCTTTTACCGTCAGCATTCAACCCGACTGGCTTGCAAGCGATAGCACCTGGGATTTGCCGCTGGAAATGGCTAATAATGCGCTAGATCGCGCTGGTACGGTGGTGGAGGTGGTTTCGCTGCGGCGCGAGGTGGCCAGTCAGTTTGCGACCAGGGCTTTTCAAGCTGCTTTGGTTCAGGACATTGAGGCGCTGTACAGCTACATTATTGCGAAGGGTTTTGAGATTGTGGTGAACGATCATCTGATTAAACCCAGACCCATTTCGTTGCAGTGGGAGGGGATGAAAAAGCTGAAAAGTCAGGATATGGAGGCGATCGCGCCTTACCTATACGAGGGCTACGAGCAGGACGTTGAGGTTACGGTGGCGGTGGGGTTTCACCGAGACTTGCCTAGCTACGAAGAAATTGATGATGCGTCGGCTGGGAAAAAGCGTAAGCGAGATCTGGCGGGCTGGACAATTGTGTGTAACGACCGCGTGGTGGTCGCGAACGATAAAACCATTTTGACAGGCTGGGGTGAGGCCGGTGTGCCGAGATATCACCCTCAGTACATTTCAATTTCGGGCGTGGTGACTTTTCGCAGTACCGACGCTAGAAAGCTACCCATCACCACAACTAAGCGAGGAATTGATGCGTCTTCAGAGCTGTACTTACATGTGAAAGAGCGGATGCGAGAAGGTCTGAGGCTATTTACTACCTATACGAGTAAGTGGAAGCAGGTGCCAAAGGAAGAGCGAAAGCGGACTCAGCGCACGAAGACGGAATCACCGGCTTCGATGTTTGACATTGTGAAAAAGGTGGACGAGGATGTGTCTGCACGTGAAGGGGGGCGATCGCTCTGGACGGCAGTAAAAGACAAAAAGATGACCGTTGAGCAACGATACATTCCCAAGTTACCTTCGCCGCCGCCGCTGGTGCAGAGCAAAAGAATTAGTTTCAATAAGCCGGTAGAAGAAATTAGGCTCATTGGCGAATACTTGTTTGATGACCCTGACTGTCCGCCGTCGGCGATTGGCGAAGCCTGCTTTGAAGAGATTTTGAGTCAGGCTCAAGACAGCTAACCCTGTCACCATTTCTTTACCTGTAGACCCTGAGTACATTTGATCTATAGTGGTGTAGCAAGAAACTGCCTCAAGAAATACGGGTGTTATATCCGGCTCTTGTGTATCGACTTGATAGAATGTGCTATCCAAACGAATTGGATTTTTAGAGCGAATTGCGGATACTTTTAGGTGTATGAATAGTTCAAGACCGACTGTCGTTGACCTCTTTGCAGGTGCAGGTGGACTCAGCTTTGGGTTCGAGCAAGCCGGGTTTGATGTTCTCGTAGCCATTGAAGTAGATCCTGTTCATGCCTGTGTCCATGAATTTAACTTTCCGCACTGCGCCATTATTCCGCGCTCTGTGAGGGATATTAGCGGTGATGATATTAGAAAAGTCGCAGGATTGACTCAAGACATGTCCGTCGATGTAGTGGTGGGTGGTGCGCCATGTCAGGGCTTTTCGATGATTGGTCAGAGAGCTTTAGACGATCCTAGAAATTCCTTAGTTAGGGACTTTATTCGGTTGGTGAGAGAGCTAAAGCCCTCGTATTTCTTATTTGAGAACGTGAAAGGTTTGACTGTAGGGAAGCACCGTAAATTCTTAGAAGAAATTATCGACGAGATGGGTCAGTCTGGTTACGAGGTACTTCAACCATGGAAAGTACTCAATGCGAAGGACTATGGCGTACCACAAAGTCGAGAGAGATTGTTTCTAATTGGTGCTAAAACAGGTTGTTCACTGCCAAACTATCCTGAACCTCTAGAAGCCCAAATTACTTGCACAGAGGCTCTAGAAGACCTTCCGAATGCGGAGAGCTTTGAGCAACTGTTGTCCTGTGATGAGGTGTCTGCTGACTATCTAAAGAAGGCTAAGGGCTATTCGGCACTGATGCGCTGTAGCAATCAGGAAAGCTGGCGGCATGGCTACAAGCGAAAATGGAATAATAAGAGACTCACCGGCAGCCGTCGCACTATGCATACGGACGTTTCTCGTAGCCGCTTCTCTCGAACTGAACCTGGTACAGTAGAACCGATATCAAGATTCTTTCGTCTACCGCCCGACGGCTTATCCAATACACTACGTGCCGGAACTGATTCAGCTAGGGGGGCATTTACGAGTCCTCGCCCTATTCATTACAAATATGCTCGTTGTGTCACCGTGAGGGAGATGGCCCGTCTACATGGTTTCCCAGACTGGTTTCGATTCCATGAAACGAAGTGGCATGGGGCTAGACAAATAGGTAACTCGGTGCCGCCCCCACTCGCGTTTGCAATTGCTCGTGAAATTGTGAAGACCCTCCCGGTTGAACCTTCACGTCCTGATAAGGCGATAAGTTTGGGCGATGAGTCGCTGCTGAAGATGGATATGTCTGCTGCTTCAAAATACTGGGGCATTAAAAATCCGATAGAAAAACGCAATCGAAAAAGCGGACAGAAGAAGAGAAAGCAGGCCGAGATTGAGACGCTTTCGATTAAATAATGAGTACATGAGGCTGAATGAAGAAAGAAAACCGCTATCAGCAGCTCATTGAGAAAATATTCTTAGACCGTTACACAAAAGATGCGCAAGAAATTTTCTTTAATCGGACAGATTTAGAACCGGCTGCGATATCTCTCGGCTTAGAGCTGCCAAAGAACTTGGGAGACGTTGTATACGCGCTTCGCTACCGTACTCCGATGCCCAGGTCAATATTAGAGACCCAAATCGACGGCAAAGAGTGGATTATAGAAGGGGCAGGGCGAGCTAAATACTGTATCAAGCTGGTGAGGGTAAACCGGATCTCGCCAAATCGGGAGCTAATCACCATCAAAATTCCAGATTCAACGCCGGAAGTCGTGTCTCATTATTCGCTATCCGATGAGCAGGCTCTTCTAGCTAAAGTCCGTTACAACAGGCTGATTGATATCTTCCTAAGTTTGACCACCTATTCTTTGCAAAATCATCTAAGGACGACCGTTGCCGAGGTTGGTCAGATAGAAATTGACGAGATCTATATTGGAATCAATCAGCACGGCTGTCACTACATTATTCCTGTGCAGGCAAAGGGTGGGAGCGATCAATTATCTGTAGTCCAAACGAAGCAAGACATTCAATGCTGTGCCGAGAAGTTCCCAAATGCTATTTGTAGAGCGATATCTACTCAGTTTATGGCTGATGATTTGATTGCGTTGTTTGAGTTAGTCGTTCAAGAGAACGAAATTAAGTTGGTTCAAGAGAGACACTACAGACTGGTTCCTAGCCGTGATATTGAGCCGGTTGATCTTCAGCAGTACAAAGCAATTTCGGATCCAGGGCTATTTCATTTGCAGAGATAGCTTGATAGGTTAGGGACTGAAAACCCGA
>QBMC01000105.1 GCA_003242035.1 Nodosilinea foveolarum
AATGGAATTACAGAGCTATTCCTGAAAACTTGACAGTTATTGATTGAGCGTTCCTAAGGAGGTTTTTAGAGGGTATTTGGGCGATCGCACTGCCCCTCAACTCATCGCCGATGACGAAACCGTAAAAGCGCCGCCTTTGCCCGCGCTAAAAGGAGAAGTGTTTAAGCGAGCAGGCGGAAAGGGATTTCAGCGACCTTTTGAGTTGGCGACGCTGCGGCTGCGCAATATGACGGAAGTGCTGAGCCATTGGAAAACGTATGTGCCGGATGCGGCTTATTTGACTCAGCGTGGGGCGACTTTTTTGTTTGATGCAGAAGGAGAATTAGTTTATGGGTGGCGCGATCGCAATATCTTGGGCTTTGCCGAAAACATGAGCGACCCATTGTCTTTTTTGGATGAGATTGATTGACGGGCGATCGCAGTTATAGAGGTTAGCTATTCTTTTAGAATTTGACATAGAGTTTTGGCGATTCTCCTTCGGAGAGGCTTTGCCAACCCACTCTGCGTAGACATGCTCAAACTACCAAGCTCGCGACGAATCATAGAGCGTTGATAAGTGCCAATCGGATTAGTCAGGCAGTAGGCAGGCCGAACTTTACTAAACGAGAGATCGTCAAATGGAAACTGAATTAAAACGACTTTATCCTTCATGGCTAACGGGTCGTCCATCGTTCAGCGTATAGATGTCTTCTTCATCTTGCAAAAATGCGAACGATGGATTTTTCGCAGCCGCTTCGTGCCATTCTCGCCCGTTAATATCGCCATCATGTTCGGCTAGCAAGACGATAACGCGAACCCTCTGATCTACGGCATTATTCAGTGGCCGATCTAGCTGAAGATAGCCCCGATCATCAACTTTTCCAGTCGCTTCTATCGCTCGCATAGTTTCATCTTCAAGACGTAGGATTTTCTATTTTATGCGAATCCAAGGCAAGCAACGTAACGCTTGCTGTCTAAAGTAGATCTCCTCTGGAGGAGTACCCGAAGGGGGAGGTGGGTCAGCCTCTACGCCACCCACCTCCCACCCCGCTAACTCATCAGCCCACCTCCACCCGCTTCGTCAAAATCGCCATTACCTCACGCGATCGCCCCGTAGAGATAGGCTGACATCTGCTGAAGATAGATCGGATCCCTATGATGAGTTAAGTGCGGGCAGGCGATAAGGCAGTGATACAAAGCAGAATTGATGTCGCTCAATGCAGAATGCTTCCCGACCAGTGCAGCACCGTTCCCGGTCAGTGCAGAATTGACGCCGCCCAATGCAGAACAAATCCCGTTGGTGACTGAACGATTCCCGAATGCTGCGGAGCCATTGCCGACTGATGTTGGTAAAATCCCGGTGGGAGATGTGGAGAAAATGGCAGCTTGGTGGTGTGGGCGATCGCACTTTGCTGCTGATGGGTGGGGCGATCGCTTCAACACCCAACCCAATCATTCGGCAGCGCCGTCGTCCATCGTTAACAGCCGCCGCTCTAGCGCCTCCCACTCACTGCGAGATACACGGATAGCGGCCTCCTTACACTGAATAAGTAGCTCATTGGCATAGAAATATTTTTGGAGCGCTTCTGCTTCCTCATATGAAAAATGAACAGATTCTTGATCAAGGCATAGTGCTACTATCCAGATATTCTTGAGCTGTTGAACCCATTCATCTAGTGCGTAAAAGGGTGCATCTCTTCCGGGGAAAATTGATATGTGCTTTGACAACTCAGCAGATATCATTGTTAATGAGTGGGTATTTAATAGGTGGTGCTCAGAGCAGGCGGCATTGCGAACATCAATATGGATGTTGTTGAAGTGACCTACAGCACTATGATCGCTAATAGAATCCCCAATACCTATATCATCAACGATGGCTCTCACAATAGGAACAGCGTTAGCACTACTGATAATGCTGAGTGTATTGTCGCCTGGGTCAGAAGCTCTGACAATGTCGGTAGCAATAGCCCTAGCCCTATCTAACTTGCTGAGATAGTGTATTGGAATACCATCAATATTGCCGCCAGCCTTAGTATCTCCAATAGAGACAGCACTAGCGATCGCTAACATAGCTGCCCGCTGAGACAATTCGGAAGCTCCTACCCTATTAACGGCTGCCCAATTCACAAACTTCTGAAGCTTTGGATACGGAGCGATGAAAGCTCGCGCTTGCTGATCTATCGCTGTAAAAAGCTGAATCGAACGGTTCGACATCAAGCCCGACACCAGCAGAAAGACCTCACGCCAGCTCTCATCCACTAGATGTTCTGTAATCAGTTCTCTTTCCATTTGCGTTTCTACAACATGCAACGCCGCTAGATATTCCTGAAGCGTCAGATGAGAGAACGAATAAGCGTCCGTCGCCCGTTCTACTAGAATGCCTTGCTGTACTTCAATCGCCTCCAAAACTTCATCCGCATTCAAGTACTTGGGTGCATCTAACGTATCTGACAGAAAGTCCGTAATCCGCTCAGTTACATAGTCTTTAGAGAAAAAGAGTTGATCTTGCTTGAAGCTGTCGTAGGCGATCTTTGCTAGCAGCAGCTTCTCCAATTCTGAGTGAAATCCTTCATAAATCGGATCTCGCTTGATGCGCTTTTGTGCAGACCATTCGTGCAAAATAATGTTGAGCGCCCGTTCGTACAGCGTACTGCGTTTGCTCGGCAGCGTCTGTTCGCGGTCGTAAACTAAACACAAAAACGTCAGCAACAGCGGCGTCTGTGCGAGTTCTTTCGTCGCCTCATGGTTATCCTGAGAAAGCAGTTCGCGATACTTTTTAGCGGTTCCCAAAGCTTCATCTTCTGCTGACCCGAACCACCGATCAATAAACTGCTCAATCTGTCCGTTATCAAACTCAGCAATCGTCACATCCGTAAAGCGGCGAAAGCTACTGCGATAGGCCGCAATCCGACAAGATGCCACAAAGCTGTTGTTATCGTACCTATCAACAAAATCTTCAATTTGTTCAATCGCATAATTGAGGGTTTGCGAAGGCACCTCATCTAATCCGTCAAACAATATCAGCAGCTTCCCCTGCTCCAAGGAAGCATCTACTAGAGCTTCAGCCGACGGGAACCTATACTTATCAAACTCTTGAATGATTTTCTGCTTGATATCAATCTGCTCTTCCCGAAACTTCTTAAGCTCCAGAAATACAGGAATACACTCCCGCTGAATTTGCCCCTCTTTCTTCAGCGTCTCTAAGCCAATTTTCCTCAAAAAAGTAGACTTACCAATCCCCGGCCCGCCTAGCACCATCAAAAACTGCTTGCTGTTAGCAACCTCCATACCGCCCAGCCGTTCTGCCTGACCCGAGCCAAAGCCCCGCTTCCCCCGCACCCGATACTCCCCTTCCAACTCTTCTAATCCCAGAAAAGTCCGACGGCTCTCATCATCTAGCAGCTTCACGGTCGTATAAATCTTTTCCAAATCCAGAGGCTCCTTCATCAGCCCCGGCATAATTTTTATCTGACACTGCCACTTCAGATAGTTTTCTATATATGCCTTAGAAGCAGCAATCACACGCTGATCGTGCTGAGTTTTGCTGTAAGCCCCTCTAATTTCCTTAGCCGCATATTTTCCAGCCTTTATTGCTTGGTCAAATACAGAAACAGCAACCCCACCAATCGCACTTTCAAATAAAGCCATAGAAAATATAAGAGAAATTCACGAATCAACGCTTCATAGAAAGCAGTCTTCATAGAAAGCAGTATAGAGCGAGGTTGTGACGCCGACCCTAGATGACGCTTATTACGCGCTTGATTAGTCTCGATAAATCCAATAGTCATAAATCGTACCGCCGTTCGACTGTATCGCTGCACGCTTCAAAAGTAGCTGGTATCATTTTTGAGTGATTCCAGTAGAAGGAGCCTCCCCCATGGCAAAAGTAAAAAAGTCTGAATCCGTACCCAAAACGATGCAGGCAAAGTTTGACAGCATCACCGCTCTGACTGACGACTTTGCCGCCAAACACCTAAACGACGAATACGCCCAACTCATTCGCTTTGCTACCGCTGCCCTTTGCCGCAAGCGACCTTCCCCGCTCGCCAGCGGTCGCGACTACACCTGGGCCTGCGGAATTACCCACGCTCTCGGCATGGTCAACTTCCTATTCGACCCGTCTCAAAACCCACACATTAGCGCCAGCGAACTCTACGAAATTTTTGGCGTTAGCGCTAGCACTGGACAGGCCAAATCCAAAAAAGTTCGCGACACTCTAAAAATGAGCCAGCTAGATCCTAATTGGGGCCTGCCTAGCAAAATGGACAGCAACCCGCTCATTTGGATGCTCGAAGTTGGCGGATTTATTATGGATATCCGCTCAGCCCCGCGAGAGCTTCAGGAAGTGGCCTTAGAAAAGGGTTTGATTCCTTACATTCCAGGTGCACAAAACGAGCTAGCCGAAGCATCAACCGAGAAAAGAACTGAAGGGACTGCGGATATGCTCTACGTATTAAACGTCGGCGTTTTGGGCGGGCCAATGACAGATGATTTTATCGAACAGAATCCTGTCCTCTATCGCACTATCGAGATTAAAGGTAGCAACACACTCGCAGATTTACACGACATTATTTTTGCTGCTTTTGATAGGGAAGAAGAACACCTGTATGAGTTTCAACTGGGTGGAAAAATGCCCAACGATCCGCAGGCAAAAAGATATGGAATGCCAATCCCTAACGATCCCGACTCACCCAAAGATGCAGCAAAAGCGACTATAACCTCCCTAAAGCTGCGACCTGAAGATATATTTGGCTACTGGTTCGACTTTGGCGATGACTGGTGGCATCAAGTTGATGTGGCGAAAGTAGAGCCTCAGGCACCCAAAGGAAAGTATCCCAAAATCATCAAAAGCGTCGGCGATAGCCCACCACAATATGCAGACTTCTAGACAGTAGGTATTGTGTCTTAAATAGTGCTACGGCAAATTGTAAGCAATAGAAAAAGCCTATTCTTCTGTAGACAACTGATCTTCCGTTGGTAACAGAGGTTTTATCTTTGAGACTAAATCTGTCATCTCAGTTTGAGCGATCGCCCAGACAATCTCAAGACTAATGTTGTCATACTCATGCACAAGACGATTGCGTAAGCCTCGGATCTTCGGCCAATCAATAGTAGACAGTTCGTTACGCCCCGCTTCTGAAATTCGCCCCGCTGCCTCTCCTATCACTAACAACCTTCTGATCGTGGCATCCTGAAGCTGCTCATCCGTCGAAAAGTCTTCTTCTAAGACACCATTGGTGTACTGAACGACTAGCTCTGCTGAATGGACAATATCAAACAGAGAGTGAAGATCCCGAGGAATCATAGATAACCTTAGCTGTAGATAGAATTTCGCGACGACGGAGGTAGTTAGGGCTTTTCTCAATATTAGAGCGTACTATTACGTCTACATCTCTAGTAAAAAGCGCTTTCAGCTCCGTTTCCATTTGATCTAGCGCTCCAAAGTAATCTAACCCTTTGAAGGCAGCATAGGCGTCTGGCTGAAACTCTACCATCACGTCGATATCGCTGCTTTCAGACCGAAAATCATCGCGCAGAACAGACCCAAACAGCGCAAACTCCGTCAGATTCCATTTTTGACAAAACTGCGCTATTTCAGCCATCGGCAGGTTGATGTTTTTGAGCTGCATTCCTTCGCTCCAGTTACCTGATTATATTCTGTCAGATTGCGTACTGAGCGATCGCATCCCTCGCGATCGCTCAACCCCACAAACCCACTAAGGCGTAAAATCCACACCTACTCAAAGGCAAACGGACGCCACGAGCCACACAAAATAATTTACAATGTTTAACAGTCAGTACTATTGCCAGATGCGCTGACTAGCTTGTTTTGTAAGCACCATTCTAAACATGGTGTGCCGACAGTTTCCAGATTACTAAACTAAAGAATCACCATGAAAGACCTGAAGCGCTACCGTAATATCGGTATCTTTGCCCACGTAGACGCGGGCAAAACCACCACCACCGAAAGAATCTTGAAGCTCACCGGCAAAATCCACAAAATCGGTGAAGTTCACGATGGTGCGGCCACCACAGACTTCATGGAGCAAGAGCAAGAGCGTGGCATCACCATTCAATCTGCCGCCACTACCTGCTTTTGGAACGACCACCAGCTCAACATCATTGACACGCCCGGACACGTAGACTTCACCATCGAAGTGTACCGCTCGCTCAAAGTGCTAGACGGCGGCATCGGCGTATTTTGCGCCTCCGGTGGCGTAGAACCCCAGTCCGAAACCAACTGGCGCTACGCCAACGATGCGAAAGTAGCTCGCGTCATTTACGTCAACAAGCTCGACCGTACGGGCGGCGACTTCTACAGCGTGATTAAGCAGGTAGAAGAAATTCTAGTGGCTAAGCCGCTAGTAATGGTGCTGCCAATCGGGATTGAAGAGGCGTTCTGCGGCGTCGTTGACCTGCTCACCGAGAAGGCTTGGATTTGGGATGAGTCTGGCGACCCGCTGAACTACGAAATCACCGATGTTCCTGAAGATATGAAGGAAAAGGTGGCCGAGTACCGCGAAATGCTGATCGAAGGTGCCGTCGAGATGGACGACGATGTGATGGAAGCGTACCTAGAAGGTAACGAGCCAGACATCGACACGCTCAAGCGATGCATTCGTAAAGGCACCCGCGAGCTGGCCTTCTTCCCTACTTATTGCGGCTCTTCCTTTAAGAATAAAGGCGTCCAAAACGTGCTGAACGCGGTTGTAGACTACCTCCCCAACCCAACTGAAGTGAAGCCTCAGCCCGAGGTTGACCTCGACGGTAACGAAACCGGTAAATTCGCCAAGGTCACCCCCGAGGCGCCTTTACGAGCGCTCGCGTTCAAAATCATGGACGACCGCTACGGTGCGCTGACCTTTATCCGGATTTACTCCGGTACGCTTAGCAAAGGCGATACCGTCCTCAATACCTTCACTGGGAAAACAGATCGCGTAGGTCGATTGGTGGCTATGCACGCCGACTCTCGTGAAGAAATTGATACGGCGCAAGCGGGAGACATCGTGGCTATCGTCGGCATGAAGAATGTGCAGACGGGCCACACCCTGTGCGATCCGAAGAATCCGGCTACCCTGGAGCCAATGGTCTTCCCCGATCCGGTGATCTCTATCTCCATTGCACCCATCGACAAGGGCGGCTCCGAGAAGATGGGTCTGGCCTTGAGCAAAATGGTTCAAGAAGATCCGTCCTTCTACGTGGAGACTGACCAGGAAAGTGGCGAAGTCATCATCAAGGGCATGGGCGAGCTTCACCTCGATATTAAGGTGGACATTCTTAAGCGCACTCACGGGGTGGCTGTAGAAGTCGGTAAGCCGCAGGTGGCTTATCGTGAGTCTATTACCAAGGTGTTGAACGATACTTACGTTCATAAGAAGCAGTCGGGTGGTTCCGGTCAGTTTGCCAAAATTGACTACACCATTGAGCCGTCTGAAGTGGGTGTAGGCTTTGAGTTTGAGTCCAAGGTCACCGGCGGTAACGTGCCTCGCGAATTCTGGCCTGCGGTGGAGAAAGGCTTTGCTAACAGCATGGAGAAAGGGCCTTTGGCGGGCTACCCAATGGTAGACGTGAAGGTGACGCTGACCGATGGCGGTTACCACGCGGTAGACTCTAGCGCGATCGCCTTCGAAATCGCGGCCAAATCTGCCTACCGTCAGTCTTTCCCCAAAGCTGGCCCCCAGATTCTAGAGCCGATCATGAACGTAGACGTGTTCACCCCTGACGATCACATGGGCGATGTCATTGGCGATCTTAACCGTCGTCGCGGCATGATCAAGTCTCAGAACTCGAACCCCATGGGCGTTCGCATTAAAGCCGACGTACCTTTGAGTGAGATGTTTGGCTACATTGGCGATCTGCGCACCATGACCTCGGGGCGCGGTCAGTTCTCGATGGAGTTTGGCAACTACGCGCCTTGTCCTAAGAACGTCGCTGAAGACGTGATCAAGGAAGCTAAAGAGCGTCAGGAAGCGGCTAAGAAGTAAGCTGATCTTTCTGTTCTGAAACTGTTCTGAAGTGAAATAAAAAGCGGGCTTGCTCTAGTTAGACTGAGGCCCGCTTTTTTGTTGGTCTATCTTGCTCTGTTTTGCAATCCTCGTAAATTTACAATGACTGCAAAGCCTGCTGCACTTGCGGCTGAGACTGAGAGCAGTAATAGGCAGAGCCAATGTTCATCACTGCGCTACCCCCCGAAGAGAACGTTTGGCAAAACATTTTGTTAAATGCGCTAGTAGCCGATTTACAGCAACTTTTGAGTGAGCTGAGCATCTAGCGCTTGAACATTCTCTAATACAACTATGGCTCCGGCGGCGCTTAGCTTTTCTGCATACTTTGCTTTGTAGTCTGCATTTTTCTGGGCATGAGGTGGCAGAATTCCGACCGCGAACCACTGCCTATCTGGAAACTGTTCTTGCGCTGCGGTAATTGTCTTCATATCCGCAGCGGTGTCTCCTGCATAGAGCACAGGTAACCCCTTTGCGGCTGGCTGCTGTGCCTCTATTCGCTGGACAGCCATCATTAAGCCGGTAGGGTCTGGCTTGCTAGGGGCGTCTTCCATGGCGATAAGAATAGGCGCGGTGAGTCCGATTCTACGCTGTAGAACAAAGTTTGCAGATCCTTGAGTTGCCCCACTAAAGAAGGCGTAGGGGATGCCGGATTGGGAGAGCGATCGCAAATAACCCTCATCCATCAACAGCGGCTCGCTCGCAATATAGCCCGTCCACTGGTCAGGATCTTCTGTATCCGGCCCCCTGTACTGCCGCTGAAAATACCCAACAATTTCCTCGTAGCTCGCCTCATGCTTTGGCTGTTCCTGCTGCTCAAAATAACGATGCACCATCACTTCTGAGGCTTGCCAATCGTTGTTCCAGATGCCTTCGCTTTTGAGCCGATCAATATCTTCTACGGTGGGTCGATATTGGCTACCTGTGTAATGCTCTACGGTGTCGGCGATCGCCCGACGGTAAGATCCCCCCACATCTCGCACCACTCCATCAATATCAAACACGGCTATGGCAAAGGGTTTCATTCTTCTACAATGACTAGCTAGTAGGTCTCAAATCGGAGCTAGGCATGGCAAAGAATATCTGGGTGCAAAGCCTGCTAGCCGTGCTGACTAGCTTACTATTTGCAGGCAGCTTTGTTGCAGGAAAATACACAACTAGCGAAATGAGTCCGTTGATGATTACGCTGCTGCGCTATGCGATCGCCAGTCTCTTTCTTCATTGCCTGGTATGGGTTCAAGCCAAAAAAGGAAGCTATTTTGTCTCTAGATCCATTTGGCTTTTAAAGAAGAACGTTTCTATTGCCTATCCAGTGTAGACTCAAACGCAGCCTTGAGCTTTTTCTCAACTTCTGGATCGGTTTTCTGAAGATACTCGACCTCGGATAAATCATCGCCTCTTTTCCTATTCTGACAAGGCTCTAAAGCCTCTATCAAGATAGCTTCCAAAGCAGGAATATGATTTGCCGCAATATACGAATCAGGTAGAGCACTTATTTCTCCTTCCTCAGTTACGGGCAATAATCCAAACCAAGAGAATCTGTCCCAACGAGCTGATAGACGATCCCTTGTATGCTCGTAGAGTCTTCGACCAAGTTGCCCTTCAGTAGTCCTGCCGACATAAATCACTTCACGACCATCGTATAGAAGATAGATTCCTAGCTGTTTAAAGAAGTTTACAGGTGTAGCTCCAAGTCGCTGCATACCAAGTATTTTTGGCTTTGCTCTCCAATCTACTTCTGCTCTTCGCCAAAACATACCAAAGGAAGTAATGATGTTGTACTGTTCTTCTAAAACTTCAGATTCGGCAATATCGGGCGTAAGTTGGGAGTGTACTACGGCATCATCAAATTCTCTACGTATGGCGTAGACACCTCTAGAAACCTTTACGTAAGGAGAGTTACTTCCTTCTTTTTGAAGAGATTCTGCTATACGTGATCTAACTGTGCGAATAGGTGTAGCTGTGATGTTCTTTCTATAGCCATTTGAAGCAATCCTTTCTAAAATATCTGGGCAACGCAGTGGTTCGGAAGCTATAATTAAGAACCTTAATTATAGCTTCCGTCCATGTCAGTTCTTTAGCCATCTATTGCTCTTTGCATAATTGAAAATATATTGCTTCATCTTATTAAAAATTTAGCCAACAGGCTAGTGAAAAGATCAAATATTCAATAAAGAACAGCTTCCAGATGAACTGATAGAAATCTGGGTAGGAAATGTCTTTTTTAGTCGATGAGCTATCTAGGTCTACGCGGCGGCTGAGCCACCAAAAATAGGCTATCCCGACGCTTTGTGCGGCCATTAAGAAAGGGGCCTGTACACCCGGTAAGAAGGGCGCAGCGATAATCAGCCCGCCATAGCAGGCGGTGAGCACCCATCTGGCGAGATTGAAGACTTTTTTTCTGCCTAGCTGTAGCGTGTAGGTAGAGATGTTGTATTGGCGATCGCCCTCCAGATCTGGAATATCTTTGAAAATCGCGATCGCAAAGCTAAACACCAACACAAACAGCATCAGCGCCCAAACTCTCGCCGGGACAACTGAACCCAACCCAAGCTGAGTAGAAAAGTATAGATAGAGTCCCAAATTCACAATTGCGCCGCGTACCGTAAGGATGCAAACCGAGGCCCAGAAGGGAAAGCGCTTTAGTCGAATCGGCGGCAGAGAGTAAGCGGTGCCAATAATCAGGCTAAGGCAAACGGTAAGAATGAGGTAGATGTTTTGGGAGATTAGGGAAAGGGCGATCGCCACCCCCCCGGTTAGCCAAACCAGCTTCTGCGCATGAGCTTTAGTAAATTCGCCCGAGGCAATCGGCAGCTCGGGCTTGTTAATGCGGTCAATCGCAATATCTTCTACCTGGTTTAGCCCCACGATGTAGACGTTGCCACATAAGCAGGCAATCCAGGCAAGTAGCCAGCTACCAATGACAATTCGCGGTTCGATAGGCGGTGGCGTGGCGGCCAGAGCGATTGCCAGTAAAGCGGCTACGCTCAGGCTCGTCCCGATCACGGTATGCGGCCTAGAGAACTTCCAGAACGCCTGAAACCAGGCAACGGGTTCCTTTACAGGATGAATTGATTTTCGAGCGGGAGGCCGCGCAGAAGCTGAAAATTTTGGCATGTCTTAAAATTTACACCGATACTTACGGTTCTGTCGCGTAGTATAAATTTCTCTTTAAAGTTTTTTATCTATCAACCGTACCCGAAATATTCGCGTCCGACTACCAGGTTCTTTTCCGGCTTTGCGTAATTTGCCAGCTTAGAAAAATGACCGGCAGTAACCCCACCAGCAGAATCGTCAGCGCGGGAGCCGCCGCATCTGCCAGCCGTTCGTCAGAAGCATATTGATAGACGCGCACCGCCAGCGTATCAAAGTTAAAGGGCCGCATGACAAGCGTGGCGGGCAGCTCTTTCATCACGTCTACAAACACCAGCATAATGGCCGTGAGTAAGCTGCTGGTCATCAGCGGCGTGTGGATTTTGATGAGTGTTCTGGTGGGTGAATAGCCCAAGCTACGAGCGGCATCGTCTAAATTCGGACGGATTTTTGCCAGTCCAGATTCTACAGACCCGAGTGAAACGGCTAAAAATCTGACCAGATAGGCTAGGACTAAAGCGGTGATAGTGCCGCTGATAATCAGGCCAGGAGATCCGCCGAAAACAGATTTGATGGCGTTGGCTAGCTCGTTGTCTAAGCGGGCGACTGGGATTAAAATACCGACCGCGATCACAGCTCCTGGAATGCCGTAGCCCATCGCCGCCAGCCGGACGCCTAAGCGTATTGGGCGACTGCCGTTGAGTCTTTGACCGTAGGCCAGGATGAGCGAGAGGAGAAGCGCGATCGCCGCCGTGATCCCAGCTACCGCCAAACTATTGCTTGCTAGCCCATAAAACCGATTGCTCAAGGCGCTGTCCCAGTTGCGGATCGTCATCTGTACCAGCAGCTCGCCCGGTAGCAACAGCCCAAAGAAAATAGGTGTCAAACAGGCAAGAGACGCGATCAGACCTCTAGTAAACCCTAGCTGATAAACGGTGGGCGCTTGCAGACTGTTGTTGGCCTGATAGTACTTAGCCTGCTGCCTCGACCACCGCTCTAGCAAAATCAGCGTCAGGATAAACAACATCAGCATGGCCGATAGCTGAGCGGCGGCTATGCGCTCCCCTCGCCCAAACCAAGTGCGATAAATGCCCGTGGTAAAGGTCGGAACGCTAAAATACTCAACCGTTCCAAAGTCGTTGAGCGTTTCCATCAGCGCCAAAGATAGACCGGCGATAATGGCCGGACGAGCCAGCGGCAGGGCAATACTCGAAAATCCTCGCCAAGGCCCGCAGCCTAGCGACCGGCTGGCTTCTAGGGTGCAAACCGACTGCTCTAAAAAGGCAACGCGGGCCAGCATGTACACGTAGGGGTAAAGGGTGAGGGTGAACATCGCGATCGCCCCCCCTATAGACCGCACATTAGGAAACCAATAATCGGTTGGGTTCTGCCAGCCAAAGGCACTGCGCAACCCAGCTTGCACTGGCCCAAAATATTCCAACCAGTCCGTATAGGTATAGGCCAGTAGGTAAGCCGGTGCTGCCAGCGGCGATAGCAATGCCCATTCAAAAATGCGCACACCTGGAAACTGACACATGGTTACTAACCAAGCTGTCCCGACGCCTATCACCAACACGCCAGCGCCCACCCCCAACATTAGGATCAGCGAATTCGTCACGTATTCTACGAGCACGGTGTCCGCTAGGTGCGCCCATACCTCACTCGCATCGGCAAAAATGCTGCCCAACACAACGAGAATGGGTAGGAAGACAAGGGAGGCAATGAGCCAAGTGGCGATCGCCCATCCACTCGGAAATCTACTCAGCCAGCCCTGTTTTCTTTTCGACTGCCGCCCCACCGAATTTGGACTAGAAGACTGAAACTCAAAGGTGAGAAGAGAACGGAGGAGCGACATATTTCTTAGCGAAGCATAAGGTGATTTGGCGAGACTGCCATCGCTACGATTGGGCTGCACGTCTTAGCAGCGTAGCGCTTTAGCAATGTAGCGCTTTGGCCTCCCTTTTGGGTATCATTCTCAATAAGCATTCGCTGTTGCAAATAAGAACTTACTTCGCTATCATTCTCATCAGCGAGCCGTTATTGATACGCCGCAGGAGAACGCTCATGGTTGCTTACACACCGTTAGCCCTTAAAGCCGAATTACACGAGCGCGGGTGGCGAATGACGCCCCAGCGAGAAACCCTTCTCAACACGTTTCAGCATTTGTCAGAAGGGCAACATCTTAGCGCGGAAGATCTGTGCGAGCTTTTGAAAGCAGAGGGCGCACCGATTGGGCTTTCTACTATCTATCGCAATCTCAAGCTGATGGCGCGCATGGGCATTTTGCGAGAGCTAGAGCTAGCCGAAGATCAAAAGCGCTACGAACTCAATCGGCCCGCACCGCACCATCACCATCATCTGATTTGCGTTCGGTGCAATAAAACCATCGAGTTCAAGAACGATTCTGTCCTCAAGGTGGGTGCAAAAACGGCTGAAAAGTCTGGCTATCAGCTATTGGACTGCCAGCTCTCGATTCACGCGGTTTGCCCAGCTTGCCAGCGCTCAATTCTACCGGTGTAGATCGGCTCAAAGCGTTTTGGCGACGGTGGCGATCGCACCTGTAACCGCCGTCAGTTCGTCCGGCTCAATAATATAAGGAGGCATGGTGTAGATCAGTCGCCCGAAGGGTCTGAGCCAAACCCCTTGATCTACAAACTGCGGTTGAACGGCACCCATATCTACCGGCTGGTGCAGCTCCACAACGCCAATTGCACCTAATACTCGAACGTCTTTTACGGCCTTTAGCTGGCGGCAGGGTTCTAGCTCTCTTTGTAGCTGAGCGGCTATATTCGCCACGGTCGTTTTCCAGTCGTAGCTTTCTAGCAGATTTAGGTTTGCCAGAGACACGGCGCAGGCTAGCGGATTGCCCATAAAGGTAGGGCCGTGCATAAATACGCCTGCCTCTCCTGATGAGAACGTCTCGCTAATGTGCGATGTCGTTAGCGTGGCGGCTAGAGACATAAAGCCCCCGGAAAGCGCTTTGCCGACGCACATAATGTCTGGGCAGATATTGGCATATTCGCAGGCAAAGAGTTTGCCCGAGCGCCCAAAGCCGGTAGCAATTTCATCGAGGATGAGCAATACATTGTGCTGTTTGCAGAGTTCGCTAGCTCTGCGGACGTATTCGGGATGGTAGAATCGAACGCCGCCTGCATTTTGTACGACGGGTTCGAAGATAGCGGCAGCAATGCGATCACCCTTCTCAACCAACAGCTTCTCAAAGCTCTCAATATCTGACTCCTGCCAATCTTCTCCAAAGCGAACCTGGGGCGACTCGGCAAAATATTGCTGAGTGAGGACACCGCTAAACAGGTGATGCATTCCGTTTACCGGATCGCAGGCAGACATCGCTGCAAAGGTGTCGCCGTGGTAGCCGCTGCGAATGGTCAAAAATCGGTTCTTTTGGGGCTGGCCTCGATTGTGCCAGTACTGCACGGCCTGCTTCATCGCGACTTCTACCGCCACCGATCCGGAGTCGCTAAAGAAAACGTGCTGTAGCGGCTCGGGCGTGATATCTATTAGCTTTTTGGCGAGGGCGACGGCGGGCCGGTGGGTGAGGCCGCCAAACATGACGTGCGACATTTGAGCCATTTGCTCGGTGGCGGCAGCGTTCAAGCGCGGATGGTTGTAGCCATGAATGCAAGTCCACCAGGATGAGATACCGTCGATTAGCGATCGCCCATCTTCCAATTCCAGGCGTACCCCCTTGGCCGCCCGCACCGGAAACACCGGCAGCGGATTAGGCATCGCCGAGTAAGGATGCCAAACATGCTGGCGGTCGAGCGAAATGAGCTGGTCTAAATTCATGGTCTAGATAGGTTCAGGCGCTATTATGCGAAAGTAGAACAGTTATATAGGCTACCACCCCGCCTAGTACGACAGTGAAAGTTATACAACTGGCCCGCTACAGGCCATATACCGCAAGAAAATGTACTAAGGTGACTGAGTGTTGTACGTTGCGCTCATGTCGATTAACCGGCCCGAACGAAAAAAATCGGCTGTTAAGGCGGCGGCTATCCTGGAGGGAGCGCGGCAAGAGTTTCTGGCGTATGGCTATGCCTCGACCAGTATGGATCGGGTAGCCTCGGCAGCGGGTGTTTCCAAAGCGACTGTGTACAGCCATTTTCACGATAAGGCGGGTCTGTTTTCGGCGTTGGTTAAGCAGTTAGCCGAAGATCGGTTTCAGACCCTGCTATTCGACCCGCAGGATGAGCCTACGCTGCAAGGCGATCCGAGGGTTGTCCTCACCGATCTGGCCCAAAAGTTTTTGGATGAAGCAGCCTACGATTCTCAGTTCTGCGAGTTCATGCGGCTAATTTTTGGGGAGTCTGGCCGCTTTCCAGAGCTATCTAATCCCTACATAGAGAACGTGGCTAAGCCTTTAATAGACGTGCTGACTCGATATTTGAGCAACTGTGAGACGCTGCATTTGGCCGATCCAGAGGCGATCGCTCGCACATTTATGGGTACGTTGGTTTACTTCATTATTTTGCAGCGTGTGCTAGGTGGCGCAAGCCTGATGCCGATAGAGAGCGATCGCATGATTTCAACGCTAGTTGATTTAATCGCGCCATCTGTGCAGAATCCGTCACGGCCAGCCTAAAGATATTTCGGCCCTGGCCTACCATCAGGATAATCGGGCGCACTTAGGAACGAGGATTAAATAAATTACCGATTTCTTCTCACCAGCCACCCTTCGACTACGCTCAGGGTTCGGTATCAGCAGACAACGCTGGCTGAGCGTAGTCGAAGCCAAAACCTACCGATCTATAGAAATGCATCTTGTTTAATCCTCGTTTCTTAGCGCTTTTCGAGCCGCTGGAGCCTTCTGCTTTTTATCCGCGCAGCTATTGGGAAAATGCGTTCAACGAGCGGTTGCTATAAACACAAGCAGGGCGATCGCTCCAGTTGTTTGTTTTCCTGCGTGAACCCGACAAAACTTAGGTAGATCCCGCCACCATCAACTGAAATTGTTTGAACCGTCGCGATTCTGGGCAGATATAGCTATAGGTGAATCTATCGCTATTGAGTAAATAGAGCTGTTGCGAAATAGTGGAAAGAGCAAGCCGCAGCATTCTTTCATTTCCCCTTTTTGTCACGCCGCCGCCAAGTAGAAGTTCCATAGCCCTG
>QBMC01000106.1 GCA_003242035.1 Nodosilinea foveolarum
GTGGACTGTTGAGAAGGCATGGGACATGCTGGCGCTGCGGGTATTAAGAGAAAATCAAGATTGGCACGCTTACTGGGAGAACTTATCTCTCGATGTTGCTTGAGCAATAATGCCACTTTTAATTACACCCATAGCTTCAAGACTGCTTTAAAGGAAAACTTAAAGCCAGAGAGACAACCGCTGATTTCTGTGAACAGGGTGCAGTAGCGATAGGAGCCCAGCCGCCAGCCAAATAGCAGCAGGTAAAGGAAATAAGCAGGCAATAACACTAACCGCACTAGATTACCCCAATGCCGATAGCGCTCAAATCGAATCAAGAGTTCACTGACATGACCTCGCATATAGTGAAATAATTGATGGTGCAGCGCTGCCATTTCTGATCGATGGGTATGGTAGGCCACCACTGTGGGCTCGTAGAGACAGTCAAAGCCTGCGGCTAACACTCTATACCACATTTCAGAATCGCCGCTGCAACCAGCTGCCCCGACATCTAAGCGTTCGTCAAAATCACCAATTTTTTCAAAAACGTCTCGCCGAAAGGCCATACTAGCCCCTGCCCCAACTCGCCAGGCAGGTGCGCCAATGAGTGAGTACTTTTTGAAAAAATGGCGGTCGTACAGCAAGCGACGATAGCCCCGATTGAAGCTCCAGTATCGTTCAAAAATGTATTGTGATTGGGTATCGATCTCGGCAGCGATGACGAGCCCGGTTACAGCCATGACGTTAGGACTCTGAAAAGCTTGCCGTAGATGCAGCGTCCAATCTGGGTGCAGACTGACGTCATCATCTGTGTAGGCGATCAGTTCACAGCTGCTGTGAGAGATGCCCGCGTTACGAGCAAAATCCAAGCCCGCTTTGGGTTCAAGGACGTATTTTACCGCTGGAAACTGGGCGACAAGCTGCTGAGTTGCATCAGATGTTGGGGCGTTATCGACGACAATAATTTCGTTGGCAGGATCGCTGAGATGCTGTAAGGACTTGAGGCATTTCTGGATGTAATGGGGGCGATCGCGCGTACAAATAACCACCGACAAAGTGACTGCTGCTGCCGTCATCTGCTGCTGTTGCCAAGCCAAAAAAGGCTTTTCCCACTGCTGCAAAACTGCATCTGCATCAAAATCACTAGACTCATTGAAGTTAGGCATTGCTGGCAATCCGCCGATTTGCAAATAAGCCGCTACAGCCGGGGCGATGGCTTGAACCGCCAACTGCTTAAGCTGACGATCACAGAGCGGTAACTGCTGGGCTGAGATTTGAAGATCGCCCAGCGGGATGCGGTGCCACCAAAAAACAAGATAAAAAACAGGATAATGATCTGTTGGCAGCAGGTTGGGCAGATCTGCACTCAGCTCAATGTGAATAATTTTTTGTGGAAAAGCATAGGCCATAGCCAGACACCGGCATAATGTAATAAATAGAGTCTGCTAGGCAGATCATTTGTGAGCAAACGTTCCCAAGGGTTCGGCTAGACGTTGTAGACGCCGATTGACTCGATACAAAAGCTGATAGACATAGTAGAGCGGAAGATTTTGGTAGCGCCAAAGGCTAGCCTGCATCGCTCGCCAGAGGGACTTGTCTTGGACGCCTTGCTGAAGCAAATAGCTTTCTAACCATTGAAGAAACATCAAGTGAGATTTGCTCCGCTTAGCCGGATGATAATGCCCTGTTGTTTGCTCGACGTAGCAAGCCGAAGCGGAATGCTGACGGTAACAGTCTAGGCAGTCACTGATGATGAAAACAGATGCGTTTAGGTAAACTTTAGAAAAGAACACCCGATCTTCAAATAGCCCCCTAAATGAAGTCTCAAACGTTCCAATATCTTCAAAGACGCTGCGCCGAATCAGGACACCACAGGTCGCAGGCGCGTCGGCTTCGTTGCGCAGCATTCGCGTTAGCAGCTCCGGCGGCTCGTAGCAGACATTCGCCGGAACGCCCAACGTTCTCAATTTATCGCGTGCTTGATCAGCCATAGTGCCCGTCCAGCTATACCAGTATTTTGTTGGGTTAGCAACCATTTGGGCCTGTGGATAAGTACTAAAGGCCGCTAGCTGACGCGCTAGCTTAGGCGGTAGCCAAATATCGTCAGCATCCAGAAAAGCAACAAATTCTCCTTGAGCTTGGGCAATTCCTAGGTTGCGCGTAGCACTCATGCCTCGATTTTGGCCGCCTTCATGCTCTAAATAGCGAACCTTTTCAGGTTGTTGTTGAACATAGTGCTGAGCAATGGCCTCGCTACTATCAGTAGAGCCGTCGTTGACTAACAGCAGTTCCCAGCGCGAATAGGTTTGCGCAAAAATACTCTCAATCGCTTCTTTTAAATAGGCTTCGCCATTGAGAAAAATAATAATAGCGGATACCAAAGGAAGCGCATTTGTAGAACTTTTTATAGACAAGTTAACTCTGCCCTGCGATAGCATATGGACTGGATAAGTTTAATGCAGCCAAGTTTCTAACTGTTTCTGAAAGGCTGAGCGATCCCAATTTTTGACTTCAAATCGAGGTAGCCGAAACTGATCGCTCTTCTTCCAAACACCCTTTTGCACCGTCGAACAAGCCTGCTCAAAGCCACTAGCCTCAACCGCCGCTATCGAAGCTTGATTCAAGTCACCAAAGGGATAGGCAAAGCTAGTAATGGGATAGGGTAAAATTTGCTCTAGCGTTTGCTTGCTCTGCTTAATTTCTGCCTGCTGAAAGACCGCATCATGGGCCGGTAAAGAGGGGTGAGTCACCGTATGTGCCCCAATTTCTATGCTGCCATCCTGTGCTAGGGCTGTTAGCTCAGTGTGGGTAAGGGCTCGATAGTCGGAATGAATGGGAGCTTGAGCACCTGCCCAGGTAAGGATCTCAGCCTGCAAAAGCTGCTGCTGATTGGCAGACAGGTTTTTGAGCGCTTCCCAAACGGCATAGTAAAAGGCCAGCCGCGAGTTGGGCTTTCCTTCCCAGGCGTTGCGATGGCGATCTTGCTGGTAATCGTCATCGCTATAAGTAGCTGCATCTCCTAAATGCCAGCACTTTAGCTGTTGATCAATCGTCAAGCTTAGCGTTTTGGGTAGCGTGCCAGGGGTCAGTAAGGCTTGAGCTAGCTCATCCCACCAAAATCCTTGCGCTGAGCCTAAGCTGCCGGTAGCGACAAAGACGGTTGCCGGAATTTGGTAATAATTGAGCAGCGGTTTGGCCTGGTACAAATTATTGGCATAGCCATCATCAAAGGTAATCGCAACCGCTCGATTAGGCACATTTCCAGATCGCTGCGCAGCGGCTAAGTCCCTTAGGCTCATCGGCACTGCCTGCTGTTGAATAATCTCTAGATGCTCAGCAAAGCGTTCGGGCGTTACGCTTAAGTTCCAAGGATCTAGCTCACTCTTGGCAACACAGTGATACATCAAAATAGCGGCTTTAGGCGCACCTCGCATCTGTAAGCGGGTGCTAAGGGCACTGACTTTGCGAATTGCACCTGTTAAAAGTTTGCTCATAATCCACTCACCGGCTTGACTGCTCGAATGGTGATCAAAAGCTCGTAGCAGCGATCGCGATAGTCCAACTCTTGCTGAGTGAGTTCGTCAAAAGAGAGCCCTTCTAGAAAAGCGATCGCTGCCAACACATTGCCATGAGCCTCTACCTCAACGCCATCAGCCGGAAAAAATTCACCAAAAAGCTTTTTCATAGAAGCGGTTGTAAAAGAGTAACACCAGTAGTCTTGCCACTCATCTACGCTCTTATGGCTGATGCCAGGAACCGTTGCTAGCACAACGCCACCGGGCTTAAGAACGCGGTAAATAGTCTCTAGCGCCGAGTGAAAATCGTATACCAAATGCAGCGTCTGCGTTAGCACAAAGCAGTCAAAGCTATCGGTGGGCAACTGCTCTGCATGGGTCAAATCACCTACAAACGTAGCTATAGGATTGCCCTCGCTTACATGCATCACGTCCTGCTGAGTGATTTGATCGCCCCCAAACTTAGTGCTATAGGCCGCATCGCCAATCTCTAGCACTCGCCCTTTGATATCGCTAGCATACAGGCTTAAAAAGTTCTCAATATAGTAGCGATCTACCGGCAAACCGCGATCATAGCCAAAATGCTGGCTAATCGGCGTCACCCGCCGCAAATCGCCAAATCGAACCTGCCCATTAGCGGGGCTGCGCTGCGTTAGCCTCAGCAGCCAACCCTTCCAGCGAGGAATAGGCGATGAAGATGAGTGAATTGTCATTGAATCTGCTGGCTGGGACATGGTGTGATTCCTAAAGGTGACGCTCGGAAACAGTCTATGACGGGAAATTTGTGATAGATAATCTATGACGGATAAGGCGGCGTAGCCTTCCCCAGTAATTGAGCTAATCTGCTTTTGAGCCGAGAGATTACATTCTCTAAAGGGAGCAAAAGCCAAGCAAATTGGGGATGCTGATAGTGCCATACGGCTTGCTGATAAGCCTGTAAAAGGGCTTTATCTTGCTGTTGCTGAGCCTTGAGATAGTCGCCTAACCAAGATAAAAAAGCAAGCCGCGCCGGATTAAGCCGCAGCGGATGATACTCGCCCTGACGAGCCGCAACCACAGAGCTAGAATCAGGATGCTGACGGTATTTATCCCAACAGCCTGCTTCCACAAAAACGGGCGCTTGCAGGCAGAGCTTAGCAATAAACACCTGATCTTCATACAAATGCTGAATGGCTTCATCAAAACCTCCCACAGCTTCGACGATCTGTCGTCTGGCCATTAAGCCGCAGGTGCAGGGAACCACGCCGCTGGTTTTAAGATAGAGCGTCATCAGATGGGGCGGTTGGATCAGCGTATTCGCTGGAACCCCTAGGTAAGCAAGGCGATCACGCCGACTATCTGAAGCTTTACCTGTCCAGCCATACCAATACAGCGTAGGGCCATACACCATACCCGCTTGCGGATGCGCCTGCAAAAGAGCTACCTGCTTTTCTAACTTCAGCGGCTCGTAGACATCATCGGCATCGAGTAAGGCAATATAGTCACCCTGAGCCTGCTGAATGCCTAAATTACGAGCGCTGCTTTTACCTAAATTTTGATGCCCAGCATGTTCCAAGTAGTAGATTTTGCTGGGGTATTGCGCTGCTTTTTGTTGGGCGATCGCACTGCTGCGATCGCTTGACCCATCGTCTACCAATAGCAGTTCCCACCGGCTGTAGGTTTGCGCCATGACGCTAGCGATCGCTTCCTCGAAATAAGCTTCGGCATTAAAAAAAGGCGTAATGATAGAGACTAACGGGAGTGTTTCCATTTATGACAGGCGTTGAGTAGAAGCGGGTACTAAAGACTGGAGCAGATGTTTCACGCGATCTAGGTAATATTGCAGCCGTACTAGCACCGGCGCAATTCGGGGATGACGACACCGCCATAGCTCTTGATCAACGAGCTGAATGACATCAGCATCTTGGATGCCTTGATCGCTCAGGTACTGTTTCCACCAAGTCACTAAGGGCCACCTTAGAGCGTAATAAGACTGATGTTCGTTTTTAACGCTACAGCTTTGCGCGTGCTGACGATAGCGCACCCAACAATTATCAGCGACATAAATAGGCCGATGCAGCATAATTTTAGAAAAAAACACCTGATCTTCATACATGCCGCAAAAAGCCTCTTCAAACTGACCGATTAACTCAAACACCTGACACTGCATTAACGCATTGGAAGGTATCGGCGTTTGATGTTTATTCTTTAGTAGCTGCTCGAACAAGCTAGGTGGATAAACCAAGCTATTAGCAGACACCCCTAGGTCATAAAAATAGTCTGACTGCGATGCGGGCAATGAGCAATTAGGCGCTGCCCAACTGTACCAAATCTGAGCGCGCCCATACACCATAGCCGCTTCTGGAAAACGCTTAAAAATCTCAAGCTGCTGTGTGAGCTTATCAGGCAGCCAAAGATCATCGGCATCTAAAAACCCAATGTAGTCACCCTTGGCATGGCAAATGCCTAAATTCCGCGCCGCGCTCATGCCTCGGTTTTGATGCGCATCATGTTCTAAATAGCGTACCCTGTCAGGATATTGCTGGGCGTATTGCTGGGCGATCGCGCTACTGCCATCGGTAGAGCCATCGTCTACCAATAGCAATTCCCATATCGAATGCGTCTGGGCAAATACGCTAGCGATCGCTTCTTCAATAAAGGCTTCGCCATTGAGAAAAATAATAATCACAGAGACGAGCGAATGATTTCTCATAGTGCTTTTCATGGCCTCTGGGTCTTTAGTAGGATTCACTCAGGTAACAAAGTTTCGATATCTGTTGTCGCATTGATCGAGAGCTGAGGCAGCGCCAAAAGAGAGTTCTTCTGGCTACAAATTCCTGACTGGACGCAGAGCGCAAAACTATAGCCCGCTAATCCCACCAGAAGCTGAAGCAGCGGATCAAACCGGCCGTCGGGATAAACAAAAGTAGACACAGGCGCACCCAACTCTGCGGTTAAGATGTCTCGCGATTGCTTTAAACTTTGCCATATTTCTAGGCGTGATCGCCCACTCAAAGTCTGACGGGTTAATCCCCCTGAAGCAAAGGTAACGCCTTCAGCTTGAAGCTGTCGAATTTGAGGCCATGCTATTAGCGGAATGGACTCAAATTCATATGGATCAACTACACTTAGCGCCCCTATCTCGCCCGCATAAAGAACCACGGTGGCAGAAAATCCATATTTTTTGAGCAGTGGCCACGCACAGCTTAAAAAGCTCGAATGAGCATGACTAAAGGCAACTGCAAATGACTTATGAGTTACAGGAGCATTTGAGATGACGGAATAGCCCCAGTCTTGAATGGTCATAGAGCGATATCCAGCACCCTGTAAATAGCGTAGCTGCTGCTCAAAAATCTCGGGGGTCACTTCGGTTTCTGCGGCGGGTTTCAAGGATAGCGAGCGGTAGGAAAGAATAGGCAAAGGCTTTGAGCGCGTTAGTACAAGACTTTGCGCGATTCGAGACGGCAGGTGGTGAGGTTCAATCCGCTCTATACGCTCTACCGTTTTAGGCTTAGCATTCATTAGGCTAAAGCGCTTGGAGCGCTGTTGAAATAGTTGAATCCTATAAAGTGGTGTTTGAAGCTCTTGAAGAAATGCTAGCTGGGGCGAGTTGGCAAAGGTTGCACCAATAAATCTGGCTCCGAAGGCATGATCCCAATCGAATCCAGTACCGGATGGATCATCGATCAAAACGTTAGAGTGAGTCATGACCAAGTAGCCGTCTGGATTGAGCGCTTGGGCTAACTTTGCAGCCATGGGGGGTAGCTGCGCGCGATCGCCTGCAAAATAAAGCACTTCGCTACAAACAATGAGATCAAATTTTTCGGTTATGGGCTCCGTCAGAAAATCCAGACACCGAAACTCAACATTGTCAACGTCTGAGCAGGCTTGCTCACAGCGAACCAAGGCAGTAGGCGAAATATCAGTGGCCAAAAGCTGCTCGACTCGGGGCGAAAGCTGCACCGTAAAATGACCTTCTGCGCAAGCTAGCTCTAGCGCCTTTTTAATCGGCACATTTGGGATCAAAGCCAGGGTTTGTTCATACTTGATTTGTTCGTAGCGGTTGGTATAGCTCCAAGGATCGGGATGCTCGGTAAAGAGCTGCTCAAAATATTGTTTAGGGTGACTGCTAGGGTGTGCAGCGCTTTGAAAATAGCCCTTAGAAGCGAGAGATTTTTTCAGCCAATGAATCGGTTTTCTAACGGTGGGCGACATTAAAAATGCTGTACGCAGACTGTTTTTGATCATTTGTTTAAGGGTATAGGAAAACGAAAAAGAGAAATTGGCTGCCTGCTGAGCGAACTGATCAGATGTTGCATTTGCCAGTAACGCCGGACGCTGTAAATACTCACTCAGCAATTTTTGGGCAAGGGCGTAGCTAGGATTTGCTAAGTTTCGACTTTTTGAATAGGTTTCTAGCGCCTTTAAAAAGTCGAAAAAGTTAGCTTGACAGTTAGTCCAGACGTCCGGCCACTCTATCCGGGGGCGAGATGCTGAAACCAAAGTATGAACTAACATGCACTGCGCTACTTCTAGCGGTTTTAGCGTCGAGCAGGTATCGGCTTGAAGCTGCTTCAACAAAGGGCGAGCATCTTTACCGCCACCAATCAAATATCCGGCGCAGGCGCACAGCAAATCAAATTTGTTTTTGGTTAAGTTTTCTAGTGGTAGTCCGTTTGAATGCAGCGGGTGAGCAGGCTGGGCGCGAGCATCAGGACCATGACCTTGCATCAGAACCTGAAAACCATCGCGAAGCAATTGATCCCCATTACGACTAAGCGAATCCGGTCGAGTGCGATAGGCCGCTAGTATCTCTGTAACAGCCCCAAAACGAACCCCAGTGCGGGCTATGCGCTGCCATAGCGACCAGTCTTCACAGGAGCGCAAAACCGTATCGAAGGGGCCTAACCGAATGACAAGCGACCGAGGCACCAGAAAGGTATGAACAATTGAAACACAGTATTGAGTAAAGGGTAGGAATAAATCTCCTGTCAGAGTCGGTAACTGAGGAAAAACAAACTCTCCATCTGGCAAAACATAGGCCCAACCGCAGTACACAATATCCAAGCTAGGATCGCACTCAATCGCTGAACTCAACTGTTTGAGATGCTGTGGAAAAGTCCAGTCATCGGCATCTAGAAATAGTAGCCAATCATATTTAGCAAGCGCAACACCAGTGTTACGCGCTCCGCTAAGCCCCTGGTTTTCTTGGCTGACGAGGCGAATACGCGAATCTTGCTCAATGAAAGTCTGAACAACTTCTACCGTATGATCCGTTGAACCATCGTTAACGACAAGAGCTTCCCACTCAGTAAAAGTTTGCGCCAGTAGTGATCGCAGTGTATCGCTAATCGTCTCTGCGGCATTGTAAGCAGGAATAATCACAGATACTTTTATCATCTTAAGCATCACCTCGAAACTGCCGAGATTGAATAGCGCGTAAATAACTAGCTTCTTGCCGTTCGCCAATCTTATCTATGTTGTATTCTGCAAGCAGATGGTTTCGAGCAGCTTTTCCCAAGCTGATTCGGGCATGATCGTCATCTAGCAAATCAATGACTTGCTGGGCGATCGCGGCTGCGCTCCCCGGCGGGATCAATCGCCCTACTTTACCAGCATCCAACATTTCACTCATGCCGCCCGCCTCACTCCCAACAATCGCGCGCGCAGCGGCCATTGCTTCTAAACAAACGCAAGGAAAATTCTCCCAGAGGCTAGGGAAGACACAAATATCGGTGTTCGCCAGTAACGTGGGAATTGCTTCAGGTGCTACTGCACCGACAAATTCTAAAGAGGATTGGTAAGCTCGAAGCCGTTTTTCTAGGTATTGACGCATGGTTAATCGCGAATTGGGAGAGGGCTCAGAAGCGCCGACAAACCGAAATTTGACGTCAGGATGCCGCTCTAAAATAATCGGAATGGCCTCAGCGAGATCGAGTACGCCTTTACGCATCTCTAAGCGCCCGATAAATGACACGACATGGGTGTGAGTGTTGGCAGGAATAGTTAAGAAGTTAGAATTGAGTGTAAATGGATAAGGAACGTGGGAGATCCGATCTGGATTTAGCCCCCATTCTTCAGTAACCCAGTGACCTAATGCGTGGGAAGGCGTTGCAATCTCGTCTGCTTGTAGAGCATGTTCGTGCTCAATGGTATCTGCTTCAATGACTTTCCTATAATAGGCAGCTCCATCAGGGGCATAACCCCAAACCGGCTGCAATCTATGCTTTAAGCAGGCCAGATACCAATAGGCTTTGCGCATCCAGTGGGTCTTAGCCTGATAGTAATTGAGTTGCAGCAATAGGCGTGACGGGGTGTGTAATTTCAGCACAAACGGAATATCAGGGACTAGGCGAGTCGCTTCTCTGGCATTTGCCCCAAATTCTGGGCCTTCCAATACATCAAAAGAAACGACTTCATGCCGATCAGCAAATACTTTTCCAATCGGTTCGGCAAAACTGTTAAAGTCCATCGTTTGCAGGCGATGGACTTTAACGCCGCCTTCTGAAGTGGTGCTGGTGCGATCGCGACTTCCGGCAAACACTTCAACTTCATGGCCACGGGCTCGTAACATTTGGCTTGCCTGATAAACATAAGTAGCAATACCGCCATCGGCTGTATCAGGCGGATATTCGTAGCTGATAAACGCAATTTTCATAGTACGAATTTCACATTGAAATTTTCATAATAGTTTGTTGATTTTCATTCAGTTTTACTGGTCTGTCGGGCTTAGCAGCCTCTCGCGGTTTGCGAAAGGGCCTATGTTGGCATCATCAAGCATTCGCATATTGGCAACTAACTGTTCTGTACTCCACCAAGGGATTAAAAAATCTTTATGATGCTTAGCCAGCAATTCATAAGACATGCCAGATGCCATATCACTTTCAAAGGATTGCATACCCTGCCGATACCAGCTTCCCCATTGTTGAAATCCTACCCAAGTGTTGAGTGGTAGCAGACAAAGCACAATAACCAGTAAGGCATGTTGAACAGCAAATCGATATCTAGACTTTCCATAAATCTCCCAGATAAAAAAGACAGCTAAAAATGTAATCAGAGAAAGATGGACATCAAGTCAGGCTCATTTCCGGTTAGAGGCGCTACTAAAAACCAGTCTTCGCACAATGGAATATCTTTACCGTATTGCGCGACACAAGCTAATGCAGCCAATAGCATCACGAACCAAGCCATCCAGACAAAAATCATTGTCTTACGGCCATCTTCTCTTTTTAAGAACAAAAAATCATATCTTTCAAGCATTTGATACATCTACTCTTTTGATACTTTTTGCTGCTATAAACTATTTTTCTGACGCAATGTATTTCCATAAAAATCCTTGAATCTTCTTTTTAATTAAGTCGATTCGAGGATACCGATAAGAGAACAGTTCTGCTTGAAGTATTTTCCAAACATTTGTCCCAGCTTTTCCCTCTTGCAATAAATATTTTTTCAACCAATTTAGAAATAGCAGTCGTTTTTCTAAGTGTCCTCTTTGATCCGAAATAGCCGCGCAGCAAGAATCAGAATGCTGTCGATACTTTGACAGGCACTCATCGGTAACAAAGATTGTTGCCTTGAGAGAAATTTTTGCATAAAACACCTGATCTTCATACAACCCACGAAATGACTCCTCAAACCCACCTATTATCTTCATAAAATCATGTCTGATCATCAAGCTACATATACAGGGAACTGTGTCTCCATTATTGAGAAAAAGCTCTAGAAGAGAGGGAGGGGGAAATTCCGTGTTAGGGAAAATTGTCGCTTCAGCGACCTGATCACAGCGATCCATTTGACTGGTTTTAAGACCATTTGACCATTGAAACCAGTAAAGTGTATTTCCATACGCTGCACTAACTTCAGGGCGACAAGAGAATATTTTCAGCAATGTCTCAAGACATCGCGGCATCAATACATCATCGCAGTCTAAAAATATTAAATATTCACCTTTAGCATGTTGTAAACCTAAATTTCGAGCTGCGCTCATGCCAAAGTTTTGGTGTTTAGAGTGCTCTAGATAGCGCATTTTATCGGTATACTGTCGGGCATAGTCTAAAGCATGATCAGTGCTGTCATCTGTAGAGCCATCATCAACTAATAGGAGCTCCCAATTTTGGTAGGTTTGAGCCAAAACGCTTTCAATAGCTTCTTGAATGAACTTTTCTCCATTGAAAAAAATCATGATAATAGATACTAATGGCGGCTCTTTCATATCTCTCCTTTGCGCGAGATCAACGAACTTTTAATTTCAAAGATACTAAAGTCACAATCAACGTTTCCGAGACTCTCTACTCCAAGTTGATCTGTAATAGCGCTCATGACTTCTAGCTCAAAAGCAGATTCGATGTAATCTAGGCAATCGCGGTCTGATCCAGATCCGGTTATGTCCATCCATAAAGAGACTGAGTATTGACCCGGTCTTAAATAAAGTGATTTAACTTTTGCGCCAATATGAGTTGTACCTGCATGAAGACGGATAAGCCGACCCGTTGAGATACTATCTATGTTGACCAAAATGACACCGGTTTCGCTTAGTATTGAGATGGCAAAACTACTGATGTCTCTATCCAAGTTTGAGTGAACAACCACTTCAAAATCAACAGCACTTTTAGGCCACAGATGGCCAGAGTTATGGCCATCTGTCAAAGAATCAGGACTGCGGTATTGAACGGCCATAAATTTAGCATCGCCGGTGCCGGTTCTTTCTAGTTTTGAAAGATCGATCCACTTGCAGGGTGAGCTTTGTTTACTAGCTTTGTTTAAATACCGTCGAATTGCTAAAGACGGCTGACTATAGTCTACTAATTGGCCTTTATCGAGAACGATACAGCGGGAACATAGCCTTTGAATCGCATCTATATTGTGGCTAACAAATAAAATAGTACGCCCTCCAATTTCAGAAAATTCCTCCATTTTTCCAAAGCATTTTTTTTGAAATTGAATATCCCCGACAGCTAGCACTTCATCTACTATTAGAATCTCTGGTTCTAAGTGAGCCGCTACCGCAAACGCTAAGCGCACGTACATACCAGAGGAATATCGCTTGACTGGCGTATCTAAGAATTTTTCTATTTCAGCAAAGTCAACGATTTCATCGAATTTCTTTTTAATTTCTAGTTTGCTCATGCCTAAGATGGCACCGTTGAGAAAAATGTTTTCTCGGCCTGTTAGCTCAGGATGAAAGCCGGTGCCAACTTCCAAAAGGCTAGCCACTCGCCCTTGAATTGTAATTTGACCAGCGGTAGGTTCGGTAATGCGGCTGAGAATTTTGAGTAGGGTGGATTTCCCAGCGCCGTTACGACCGATGATGCCGAGGCGATCGCCCTGCTTCACCTCAAATGAAACCTCCTTAAGCGCCCAAAATTCTTCCTTTGTCGAAGCAGAAATCTGCTTGCCAAAAGGTCTGCCAAGCTGCTGAGCGAGCGACTTAGCCCCCTTGGACATCTGATCTCGCAGGGTTGCGTAGCCAGCGTTGTCTTGATGGCCAATTACGTATTTTTTGCTGACGTTTTCAACTTGAATGACCGTATCAGACATGTGACATCCCTCCTCAAATAACATCTGCAAACTTACGCTCTACTCGCCGAAAGTGCAAAATTCCACTTCCTAAAATAAAGCTCACCAGCAAAAGCGACAGCCCAAATCCCGGCCAGTATATTTGATAGTTACCGCCTAGAATTGACCACCGAAAGCCATCGATTACACCCACCATCGGATTGAGTGAATACAGCAACTGCCACTGCTTAGGCACCACGCTGCTACTAAAGCCAACCGGTGAGATATAAAGGCCAAACTGCACAATAAACGGCACCACGTATCGAAAATCTCTGTACTCTACGTTCAAGGCCGAAAACCACAGTCCGGCTCCTAATGACAAAGCAAATGCAATCAGGGTAAACAGCGGCAGCGCTAAGATTTGCCACCCCGGCACAAAATCGTACCAAGCCATTAAGCCCAGCAAAATCATGCCCGAAATCAAAAAGTCTACAAAGCTGACGACAACAGCGCTAGTGGGCACAATCAGGCGCGGAAAATAGATCTTAGAAATGAGATTGGAGTCATTGATTAAGCTATTGCTGCAATCAGTAAGGGCGTTAGCAAAAAACTGCCAAGGCAGCAGGGCAGAAAAGACCAAAATAGGGTAGGGGACGCCTTCAGACGGCAGATCTGCAAATGTTCCGAAGACCACGGTAAAAACCACCATTGTGATAAACGGCCTTAGCAGCGCCCAGGCTAGCCCGATTACAGTTTGCTTATAGCGTACTAAAATGTCTCGCCACGCTAGAAAGTAAAAAAGCTCTCGATAGCGCCATAAGTCTCGCCAATATTGCCTATCAGTATGTCCCGCTCTTATGACTAATCGTTGCATATTCATTCAACACAGACCAGCTTATACATCAACAACTTATGAACTTTAGTTTCTTTTCCATTCATAGGGAGTGCCAAAAACGGCGGGTGCTAATTGATGCAAGACGCTCTCTGCCAATACCTTTATATTTAAACTACTCTGTTGGTCTGTAATTATAGTCCGCATAGAAATAGACTGCTCTTTATGATGAGCTATCGCTACATGAAATTTAGGTAGAACGCTTGACATCAACAATCGATAGGTTCCGAATCGTAGCCAGGGCGTAAGGGGATCTGAACGCAGTGCTTGGCTAAGCCAATAGAGTACTTTGTCATGTTGGCCGCTCTTACAGCATTGATCAGCTAAATAAAGATAAAAGCTACCGTTAGACAGGCGCTCTAGGGCAGTCGGAGCATTTGGATATTTCTTGCGAATTGCTTGCCAGATTAGCTGCCGTGACTTAGCCATTTGATCACAATCTTTTGACATACTGTCAGGTAGCTTGCGATATCCTATTAGAAACTCAGGCACTACCTTAAACTCGTAGTCTTCGGCAATACGTAGATAAATTTCCCAATCCTCGCCGCCTTGACCACAGTTCGCTTTTAGAGAGCTATCGTAATCGCCTACTTTGTCCAAACAACACCGCCTCATTAAAACAGAACTAGCGTTGGCAATAAAGTCGTGCAGCAGTAAAGTGGTGTAGACTTGTCCTTCTATGCGTGAAGCTTGCACTCTCCCAACTAAAGCATCTTCTTTATCGAGATCAACCGACCAAGCGTAAACTAGGCCCACTCTAGCGCTTGCTGCCATCATACACTGAACCTGTTTTTCAATATTCTGCGGATACCAAATGTCATCGGCATCAAGTGGCGCAATCAGCTCACCTTTAGCATGGCAAATAGCCAAATTTCGAGCTGCGGCGACGCCCGCATTAGCCTGTTGTAGGAGAATTAGGCGATTATCTATTTTCTGATATTGCTGAATGATTTCAGCGGTGCCATCATTCGAGCCGTCGTCAACAATTATTATCTCAAGGTTCTGATAGGTTTGTTTTAAAACGGAACTCAGGGTGCGGGCAATGAATCGTTCGGCGTTGTAGGCTGGAATGATGACTGAGACTAGCGGTGTTTGCTTTGCCGGTAAGGGGCTTTTCATATTAGACCTCTCGCATAATAGATTTGATGGTACTATTAAACGCTTTGCCGAATTCTTTTAATATCGGCACTTTAGCTAGGGACATCCAAAAAGTGTAGGCAAAGTCCCTTTTATTTAAATTTCATCAGCACATCTTCATCAGCACATCACAAAAGTAGCTATGCAAGAGGTCTGATTTAAGCGGCGTTTTTTCTTCTCAGCTAATTCTGGGTTTATGACAACTGGTGGCGTGGTTCAAAAAAGGCTGATTGAGGGTAACACTCGCACCACAAATTAGGCCATCGCTGCTGATGGTCTAGCCAGCTATTTCACTAAGATCTAAGCTTTCTGGAAGCGCTTGAAACCAAGGAGTTCTAGCCAATGCTGATGAAGCTGGCCAGTCAGCAGTTCTTTGGGACTTTTCCCGACCCGCTCAGACACCCGAGAGCGCGGGAAACGCCGATGATTAAGGAAAAATTGCAGAACACTCAGATAGTCGTCACCCAGGCTCCGGCGCAGGAAGAAATAGTTCCGTAGCCGTGAGTTAAGATTCTCCACCATAGAACTGGCCCTCGGGGTCGTTTTGAGTGCTTCACTCACCGCTGCCATCAGCTCATAGAACTTGGTGGATAGCTGGCTGTGTAGCTGATTCCACTGTTCCCAGTAGGTATTGGATGTCTTATGTTTGCGGTGTAGCAAGCAGACCTTCCTCACGGCCTGTAACGGCAGCTCAAACCGGGTCGCTATTGTGGCCAGCTTTCGGTCGAGAATACCGGCAAAGGCCAGCAGCTGATCACGCTGATTGTGCAGTGCCTTCCTCAGCTTTCGAATCGTAGGATACTGATTGCCCTCGCGCTGCTGGAGTCCTGTTTCAACGAAGTCGAACAGTTCCTGGCGTACTGCCAGAGATGGGCCAGCTGAGGCGAGGATATCGTGAGAAAACCACTGACATAAGGGACTAGCGCCTAAATACAGTCCCCTCGAATCGAGATCTGAAATCGGGTTTCCCAGGGGCACTATCATGAAGGCTTTGGAGCTGTGGCGATGCTAGTGCTCGAAGCAAAAGTCAAAAGCACCTTTCGAGATGCTGCCTGCAAACTGAC
>QBMC01000107.1 GCA_003242035.1 Nodosilinea foveolarum
CCCTGAAGACTTAAATCTAAAAGGACTCACTAGACGGAATAAAGCTAAACAGGCTGAGGACGGGACTTTCCTGCCTAACGGCCAAGCGGCAAAATCGGGACTAAACAAGTCTTGGAATGATGCTGCGTTTGGGTTGTTCCTGACGACACTGGACTACATAGCTGAGAAAGCTGGAGCAGTTGTCAGAAAGCAAAAGCCCGCCTATACCTCAATGCTGTTGAGCTATCGGAACGAAATCGCGTTTCCTAATCTCAACGTCAGAGAGTACTCGGACGGGATAGAAAGAATTATGGTTGACCGCGACATTAACGCCGCTATCAACCTAAAGAAAAGGGGTTTGGGCATTTTCCCCACTATCAAACGATCTCGCGGGAATCTCTCTATATCAGGCGATATAGACAACAGTACCGTTAAATCAATCCTCGATATCCTTCGGGACTCAGGAAGCCCACTCTATAGCCCTCGGGCTTAGAGTGGGAGTATGTCACTAAGGCATTATTCCTTACAGCAGCGGACTCTTGTCATCAATCAGCCCGTCACCGCCAATCAGCCCAGGCGTTCTCGCATCACCTTCAGCAGGCTTCTTCTCATTGCCGCCAATCATACCGTCGCCAGCGAGCATATCTAGCCCACCTTCGCGGTCATAAGCGCGCGCCGTGCGATCATCTAGCACCATGTCCTGAAGCGCCATATCGCTACCGAGGAATGTTCCGTCAAACGACGTGTCCACCTCCGGAGAAGACGGCTCTTCATAAGCATTAAAGCCCGTACCCGCTGGAATCAAACGACCGATAATCACGTTCTCCTTCAGTCCACGCAGCCAGTCAGACTTACCTTCAATGGCCGCCTCAGTCAGTACGCGAGTCGTCTCCTGGAAACTCGCCGCCGAGATGAAGCTGTCAGTATTCAAAGAAGCCTTGGTGATACCTAACAACACAGGCGTGTAGTCCGCCGGAGCCATGCCCGTAATCGACATCGCCTCGTTCACCTGCTCAAGCTGACGAATCTCAACTAACTCGCCTGGAAGCATAGTCGTATCACCGCCATCTTCCACCCTGGCCTTCGAGGTCATCTGCCGCACAATCACTTCAATGTGCTTGTCCGAAATGTCGATGCCCTGAGACTGATAGACCGACTGCACTTCGTTCACCAAGAACGACTGCACCTGCTCTAGGCTCAGCATCGCCGCATCGTGCGTACCTTTGCTCTCCTTGAAGAACTTGTAGAACACTTCCAAAATCTGGTGAGGATTAGAAGGGCCATCCGTGAGCGCTTCGCCCGTGGTTACCTTTTGCCCGTCACCGATGACCAGGTTTTGACCCGGCGTAACGGGGTAGTCAGTCACGACGCCATCACTCTCGACCACCTTAATCTCAACGGTCTCATCTTCGGCGTACACCACTTGGGCGGTTCCCGGACGCTCCGCTAAGATGCAGGCTTCTTTAGGCTTGCGGGCTTCTAGTAGCTCTTCGATACGCGGTAGACCCTGAATAATGTCTCCCGTTTTGGCTCGCTCAAATACCAGCAGCACCAGGTTGTCACCCCGCTGTACCAGATCACCGTTCTCAATGTGGAGCACCGCACCGGTAGAGACGCGATAAGGACGGGCAATTCGCATGACGATTTCGTCATCGCTAATCGAGATTACCTTGCCAGAATCAGGCGAAATGACGCCTTCTGCAATCTGGGTGTTGTCTACGAGCAAGTCGCCTTCAGAAACCGTTGGGCTGTTGCCGTTGGTTGAAATGGTCACGCGGTCAGCATCGCGTACGACTAACACGCGACGTACCGATTCCAGATCCTGACGAATACCGCGAATTTCTCCGGCTTCTTTACAGCGAATTTCGGTTCGCGCAATCACCGCACCTGGCTCAATGGCATCGCCGTCTTGAACTAGCAGACGGGTGCGTGTACTGCCTTGCGTTTGGTCGGCGTCAATGTCGCGACGTACCACCAGGGTTTCTAGTACCACTAGCTGCAAGCGTTTGGGTGAGTCCTCGTCGTCCTCGTTGTCAGCTTTTAGCTCAATGTCCGCAGAGAGCTGAGCGCCGCCCTCTTCAATTTCGAGCACTAGCTGAGTCCGCAGAATCTCTAGTCCTTCTACGGCCTTTACGCGCTCGCCATCTTTGTAGAGAATTCGCTGAATGGCCCGTAAGCTGATCGACTTATCGTCGCTGTCGCTCACCGAGTCCTGGCTAGGCACTTTAGCCTCGTCGGGCACCTCAAATTCTTGTACGGGACGCAGCAGTAGCGCCATCCCTTCAGGGGTTTCGACATACTCTACGTAGCGCAACGCATCAGCGACCACACCCGGCATTACTTCTTCGCCCGCGTTGACGATAGTGCCGCTTTTGCTTTCATCCACATCTGGGCTATCCACCATGTGAATATCGCCAGGGCGAATCACAATTTCGCGCAGAATGTCGTTTTTTTGCGTCACTTCCACTACGCCGCTGGTCTGACAGAAAATGTCTTTGACCACTTCTGTTCCAGCTTCGATGAACTGGCCATTTTCTACCATCAGCAGAGAAATGTCTTTGTTTACTTCATGGGCTTCTTCTGGAACCCAAAGAATGGTGCCGCCTTTTGTCACTTCGTAGCCGTTTTTGGCTTTGCCGCGCTTGGCGACTTCTACGCCCGCAAACTTGATGATGCCGCCGGTTTGGGTGCGGTAGGTATCATCGACTAACTCAGCAACAACCTGGTTGTTGGTTACCTTAGTGCCGGGTATTGCGTTTAAGGAGAAACGCTGGCCGTTGGCGGTCGTTAGAAAGTAGTGCTCGCGGCCTTGACCGCTTTCTACAATTACTTCTGACTGGTCTAGCTGTACAGACGCCGTAATAATCTCGACTTCACGGCCACCTTTACCATCGGTAGAGGTATCGGTGAGTCGGACGATGCCGCCACGTTCGGTCATCAGCTTGGTTTCAGCGAGTACGCCTTCTGCATCTACGCGATCGCCGTTCTTAACTATCGGCTCCGCACCCGGCGGCAAGTTATATACCTCACCCGAAAGCACCCACAGCAAGCCACCTCGCTGAGCCAAACGAGTCATGTTCCCCTGTCGGTCAGTCTTCTCTTCTTGCACCAAGCCCGCAAAGACCACTTCACCTGATAAGTCGGAGGTGACGTCTTTACTAGCTTTCTCTGTTACTTTTCGAACTCGGCTGGTAGTCGGCATCTCAGCGATCATCTCGCCCTTTTTAATTTCGTCGCCATCTTTAGCGAACAAAATCGCACCCTGCGGCAGCGAAACGGAGTATTCCTTGTCGTTCGCCTCAATCGAAATTTGGCCGTTGGCTTCTAGCACTAAGGCATCTTCACCATGGCGCGTTCTAAACGGACGAATGCGTAGCTGATCGACAGGAATTCGGATCGTACCTGTGCGTTTTGCTGTCACCTGAGGCGCTAGCTCCCCGGTAAAGGTTCCACCCGTGTGGAAGGTGCGCATGGTGAGCTGAGTCCCCGGCTCGCCGATGGACTGCGCCGCGATAATACCGACGGCCTCACCGAGATCTACCATGTGAGAATGGGCTAAGCTCCAGCCGTAGCAATGCTGACACACAGAGCGAGCGGCTTCGCAAGTCAGCGCAGAGCGGGCTTTTACTTCTTTGACTTTGGCATCGCCGATGGCCTTAGTCAGATCGTCTGTAATGGCCTGATTACGAGCGACAATCACTTCGCCTGTTTTGGGATGCACCACGTCTTCTGCGGGCACCCGACCTAGCAGCCTATCTTTTAGCGGAATCAGTACCCGCTCGCCGTCTGTCATAGGGCGCACGGGAATGAAGCGGTCTGTGCCACAGTCAATCTCGCGCACAATCACGTCTTGCGAAACGTCTACCAATCGGCGAGTTAGGTAGCCAGAGTCGGCGGTTCGCAGCGCTGTATCTACGAGTCCTTTACGCGCTCCGTAAGACGAAATAATGTACTCGGTAACGGTCAGACCTTCTCGGAAGTTGGTCTTAATCGGCAGGTCAATAATCTCGCCTTGAGGGTTAGCCATCAGGCCGCGCATACCCACTAGCTGACGTACCTGCGAGATGTTTCCTCTAGCTCCCGAGCTAGACATCATATACACCGAGTTCAAAGGATTGTTGTCGCGGAAGTTTTCCACCACTTTGTCCTTCAGGTGTTCGCTAGTTTCATTCCAGGTGTCGATTACCTTCTGAAAACGCTCAACCTCGGTAATTTCACCTCGGGTATAGCGCTCTTCAGTCTCGCGGATTTCTTCTTCAGCGCTCTCTAGCATCGCCTTTTTACTAGGCGGTACTTCTAGATCGTTGATGCTGATAGACACACCCGCTTTGGTGGCGTACTTAAAGCCAAGACTCTTGATTTCGTCTGCCATTTGAGCGGTGCGGGCAGTGCCGTAATGCTCAAACGACCAAGAAACCAGGTTCTTCAGTTGCTTTTTATCAATGGTGCGGTTGCGAAATATAACGGGTCTTTTAGCGTTGCCTTGCTCAGTCATGCTGTTCGGTTGCCCCTTAGAACTCTTTTGCTGCGTGCGGTTAAAGATATTGGTGGTGATGTCTCTGCTGTGGTTGACCGCCGTGATCGATGAGGTCACAGCGGTTGTCTTCCTTCTGTCGCTGTTTATTCAGCCAGTGCGCCCAGTACGGCGTGATTGTAGATAATGCGACCCGGCGTGGTTTCTACATATTGCGAAATGACGTTGCCTGATTCGTCTTCTCGTACTCGACGGAATTTGTAGAGCTTAGTGGTAACGCCCGATTCGTCGGTTTTAACTTCTTTGGGTTCGCTGTCGTCTTCGTCATTTTCCACTTCGCCCAGGAAGCGCAGCCAAACTTTGGCGTGTAAATCGACGTTGCCTTGTTCGTAGGCAGCGATCGCATCTTCCATATTGGCAAAATAGCGCCCAGCCCCATTCTGCTTACTCGGATTATCCGCCGTCAGGTAATAGCACCCCAGCACCATGTCCTGACTCGGCGTAATAATCGGCCGACCCGTCGCAGGCGAAAGGATATTATTCGAAGCTAGCATCAGCAAACGCGCCTCAGCCTGAGCCTCCAGTGAAAGCGGTACGTGCACCGCCATCTGGTCACCGTCAAAGTCAGCGTTAAATGCCGGACACACTAATGGGTGTAGCTGAATCGCTCGGCCTTCTACCATGATCGGCTCAAAGGCTTGAATCCCCAATCTATGCAGCGTTGGCGCTCGGTTCAGCATTACCGGGTGGTTCTGAATCACGTCTTCAAGCACTTCCCACACGCTAGGGTCATTGCGCTGAATCAGCTTCTTCGCCGCCTTAATGTTGTTCACCAAGCCCTGACGAATCAGGCGATGAATCACAAATGGCTGGAACAGCTCAATCGCCATCTCACGCGGTAGGCCACACTGGTGAATCTTCAGATTCGGGCCAACTACGATGACAGAACGACCGGAGTAGTCAACTCGCTTACCCAGCAAGTTCTGACGGAATCGACCCTGCTTACCTTCAATAATGTCTGAGAGCGACTTCAGCGGTCGGTTGTTGGCACCCACTACCGTACGGCCCCGACGCCCGTTATCAATCAGCGCATCGACTGCCTCTTGCAGCATCCGCTTCTCATTTCGAACGATGATCTCAGGAGCCAGAATCTCCTGCAATCTAGCCAGACGATTATTCCGGTTAATGACGCGGCGATACAGGTCATTCAAGTCAGAGGTCGCAAAGCGGCCACCGTCTAGCTGAACCATCGGGCGCAAGTCGGGCGGAATCACGGGAATTACGTCCAGCACCATCCACTCAGGCTTAGAACCGGTCGCAATAAAATTGTCAATCACCCGCAGGCGCTTAATCAACTTGGCTCTCTTTTGTCCCTTAGAGGTCGCAATCGTTTCCCGCAGTTGCTCTGCCGTTTCTTCTAGCTGCAAATCTTCTAGTAGCCGCATCAGCGCTTCTGCACCAATTCCAACCTCAATGCCAGCCAGTTGAGAATCTTCGTCATATAGCTGATCCTCAACTTCCATCCACTGATCTTCACTCAGTAGCTGCTTGTAAGTCAGGTTCTCCGCGTTGCCCGGATCAAGCACGACGTACGCGTTGAAATAGACAATCTGTTCCACATCGCGCAGCGGCATGTCCATCAAAATCGCGATGTAGCTAGGAATGCCCTTGAGATACCAAACGTGAGCAACCGGCGCTGCCAGTTTGATATAGCCCATGCGATGACGACGCACCCGCGACTCCGTGACTTCTACACCACAGCGCTCGCATACGATTCCTCTATGGCGTACACGCTTGTACTTACCGCAGTGACATTCCCAGTCCTTAGCAGGCCCAAAGATCCGCTCGCAAAACAAGCCATCCATTTCCGGCTTAAGCGTTCTGTAGTTAATCGTCTCAGGCTTGGTCACCTCACCCACAACCGTCCCGTTAGGTAGCGTCCGCTCGCCCCAGTCTCGGATTCGCTCTGGCGAAGCAAGTCCAATTTTTACATAGTCAAACCGCTGTTCTACTTTCGGCATTCTTTCTCTTTCCCCTACAACTTGACTAACGTTCTCAATACTTTCTTCGATCAACAGTGACTAGACCGATGGCGCTGCAGACGGTGAGGCATCCTCACCTAGTCCAGTAGCCGAACTACTCGTTGAGTCACTGGCCGAACCCCCTGCTAACCCGCTAACAGATCCTCCCGCCAAGCTGCTGACAGAACCTCCAACGGGATTACTCCCCAATGGCGCAGGCGTAAAGCCTGTTGGTGTCGCTTCTACTGGCTTTGAGGTAATTCCGGCTGGAGTTGCCTGCTCCTCAGCCGGCGTAGGCTCTTCCCTTGAAACCGACTCGTAAGTGGGGCGAGAAGGCGTTCTGCGATTACCCACATCGGCCATCAGGTCCACCTCAGTGTCGCGGCTAGTCCCATCTTCTTGCGTCTCTAGCTTATGCACCGCAATGTCTAAACACAGCGACTGAAGCTCGCGCATCAATACCTTGAAGGACTCAGGCGTACCCGGACGAGGAATCGCTTTACCTTTCACGATCGCGTTCAAAGCTTCATTTCGACCCTGCATGTCATCAGACTTAACCGTCAGTAATTCCTGCAAGGTATAGGCCGCGCCGAATGCCTCTAGCGCCCACACTTCCATCTCACCAAAGCGCTGACCGCCCTGCTGAGCTTTGCCGCCCAATGGCTGCTGCGTCACCAGGGAATAAGGCCCCGTAGAACGCGCGTGGATTTTGTCGTCTACCAAGTGAACTAGCTTCAGCATGTATGCTTGACCAACTGTTACCGCCTGATCAAACGGCTCGCCAGAGCGACCGTCATAAAGCTGAATCTTGCCAGGATTTTCTGGGTCAAATATCCAGTCTTTACCCGTTGCGTCGCGAGCGTCTTGCAACATGCCGTGAGTCGTCTCCATTGAGGCTTCCTCACCGTACATCTCGTCAAACGGCGTAATCTTATAGCGAGTATTCAGGTTTTGCCCAGCCCAGCCTAGTAAGCACTCAAACACCTGACCCACGTTCATCCGTGAAGGTACACCCAGCGGATTAAGCACAATGTCAATGGGCGTACCATCCGGTAAATAAGGCATATCTTCCACTGGCAAAATCCGGGAAATAATCCCTTTATTGCCGTGGCGACCAGCCATCTTGTCGCCCACCTGAATCTTGCGCTTTTGCGCTACGTACACGCGTACCACCATGTTTGCACCCGGCGGCAGCTCGTCACCTTGCTCGCGAGTAAACACACGCACGTCAACGACGCGGCCTTTCTCACCGTTAGGCACTCGCAGCGAGTTATCGCGCACATCTCGCGCTTTCTCACCAAAGATTGCCCGCAGCAGTTTCTCTTCAGGCGGCTGGTCGGATTCACCTTTGGGCGTGACTTTACCAACTAATATATCGCTAGAACTCACCCAGGCACCAATGCGAATAATGCCAGTTTCGTCGAGCTGACGCAGCGCATCTTCACCCACGTTCGGAATTTCACGGGTAATCTCTTCAGGCCCTAGCTTGGTTTGCCGCGCCTCAATTTCATACTTCTCAATGTGGATAGAGGTATAAACATCCTCGTAAACCAGTCGCTCGCTGAGCAGAATGGCGTCCTCGTAGTTGTAGCCCTCCCAAGGCATATAAGTGATCAACACGTTTTGGCCGAGCGCAATTTCGCCGCCCTCGGTAGCTGAACCGTCGGCCATAGGTTGACCAGCAACGACCTGATCGCCTTCAAACACAATCGGACGCTGGTTTAGGCATGTATCCTGGTTGGAACGCTGATACTTTTGCAGCTCGTACTTGTGCTCTTTGCCTTCAGGGTCACGCACCTTAATCCAGTTAGCATCAACAAAGCTCACTACTCCATCTGTCTGGCTAATAATAACCATGCGTGAGTCGCGGGCCGCTTGTGCCTCTAACCCTGTGCCAACTAGCGGACGCTCAGGCCGCAGCAAAGGCACGGCCTGACGCTGCATGTTCGATCCCATCAGGGCACGGTTGGCGTCGTCGTGCTCCAAGAACGGGATGAGCGAGGTCGCAACCGAAATAATTTGCACGGGCGAAACGGCGACATAGTCAACTTCTGACGGTGCGGTAACCGTAAAGTCTTGGCGATAGCGCACAGGTACTGTCTCGCCCAAGATATTGTTGTTGGCGTCAATCGGCACGTCACCAGGGGCCACCCGCAAATCGTCTTCTTCGTCAGCCGTCATATAGACTGCTGGTTTGTCTTTGAGGATTTGACCGTTCACCACTGGAAAGAATGGCGTCTCAATAAAGCCAAAGTCGTTGACCCTAGCGTGAGTCGCTAGCGAGCCAATTAGACCTGCGTTAGGCCCCTCAGGCGTTTCAATCGGGCAAATTCGACCGTGGTGCGAAGGGTGAATGTCTCGGACGGCAAAACCTGCTCGCTCGCGCGTCAGTCCACCCGGCCCCAACGCACTGATTCGACGCTTATGCGTCAGCTCCGCCAGCGGATTGGTCTGATCCATAAACTGCGATAGTTGGCTAGAGCCAAAGAACTCTTTGATGGCGGCCACTAAAGGTTTGGGATTTACCAGCGACGCGGGCGTCAAAGAATCTGCGTCAGATACTGTCATTCGCTCACGAATAATTCGCTCTAGCCGGTTCAGTCCAACGCGCACCTGGTTCTGTAGTAGCTCGCCTACAGAGCGCACTCGGCGGTTGCCTAAGTGGTCAATGTCGTCGGGGCTGCCGATATCGAATTCGAGGTTGATTAAGTAGTCAATCGCCGACACAATGTCTTGCGGTGTGAGTACTCGAGTTGCCTCTGGAATGTTCAGGCGCAGCTTGCGGTTAAGCTTATGACGACCGACCTTTCCTAAGTCATAACGCTTAGGATCGAAGAATCGAGAGTCTAATAGCTGCTGACCACCGTTGACGGTTGGCGGCTCACCGGGACGCAGCTTGCGGTACAGCTCTAGCAAAGCTTCTTCCTCGCTAAACTGACCTTCTTTTTCAATCGTTTTTTGGAAGTACTCAGGATGACGCAGCGAGTCGAAGATTTCACCGTCGCTCAGCCCCAATGCCTTAAGCAGCACTTGCGCAGATAGCTTGCGAGTTTTGTCAATTCGAACCCAGACAAGATCGTTCTTGTCCGTTTCAAATTTTAGCCATGCGCCCCGGTTGGGAATCAAGTTTGCGGTGTATGTCCGGCGACCGTGCTTGTCGGTCTCTGCTTTGTAATAAACGCCAGGACTACGGACAATCTGGTTCACAATGACGCGCTCAGCGCCGTTGATGATAAACGTACCGCGATCAGTCATTAATGGCAGATCGCCGATAAACACTTCTTGCTCTTTAATTTCTCCCGTTTCCTTGTTAATAAGGCGGGTCGGAACGTACATTTGTACTGAGTAAGTGCTATCTCGACGCTTGGCTTCGTCTACTGAGTACTTGGGTGCCTTCAGCCGGTAGTCTCTACCTAAAAAGTGCAGCTCTAGCTTGCCGGTGTAGTCAGTGATGGGCGAGAAGCTTTCTAGCTCTTCGACCAATCCTTCTCCCAAAAACCAGCGAAAGCTGGCTCGCTGGATTTCGACTAGGTCGGGTAGTAGGTGGGTGGGTGTGGTGTTAAGAGCAGCAGGAGTCGTCGCGGTAGCGTCAATGGTAGCCAGAGTAGAGTCAGTCATGCGTTTCCTCAAAAAGTCGCGCCGGGCAGGGCAAACGTTTAGACAGCAGAGTAGTCGGTAGCTTTAGAACAGGTGGGTCGTGGTTTGATTACATGAAGAGCGAATATGCTAGGGGATAGAGGAAAACTGAGAATAAAGAAAAGACATTTTTCGGAATTTGCGAGGGGTATCGCAAAAGTGATTGAAAACTTAAGCGCACCAAATTCTGCCGCTAACGGCGAAAGGTAGCGACGCTTACGCAGTGCTCAAACCAAAGAAATTTTCTCCTGGCTCCAGCCTGTTAAGAATTGTAAAGTCGTCAGCAGGATAGAGAGAAGATTCGGAAGAATTCAAGAGTAATCTCAGTGAATAGTGAATCGGTGTAAGGAGAAAAAGCCAGTTTGTCTATACCTGGGTCACGAATCTTGACCCTTTCTACATCAGTAGCAGAGGGGCTTTATCTATTCGAAACAATCGGTCAGCAGCGGCAGAAGATACAAAAGCAATTTTTGATATATTTTTGAGTCTACATATCATAATCTAAATTTCGGATCTTAAAAATATCGGATTGTCAAGACAGTCGGTATTTTCACTATTAAATGGTTCTTACTCATTTGCTGTAAGCTCAATCGTTGCCGAGTATTGAGTCGGGTAACTGAAATAACTTCTGCGCATTGCAGGTGGTTTGCTTTGCTAGCTCAGAAAGCGATATGCCCCTGAGCGCGGCTACATGCTCGGCTACATGGCGGACAAAAGCGGGTTGGTTGCGCTTCTCTTTTCGTTTGGGTGCCGGAGAGAGAAAGGGGCAGTCTGTTTCAACTAATAGCCGATTACTCGGCACCATCTGAGCCGAAGCTTTTACCTGAGTCGCATTCTTGAATGTGACAATGCCGCTAAAACTGACGAAAAAGCCCAGGTCTAAAAACCGCTGAGTTTCTTCTGGGTTGCCTGTCCAGCAGTGCATAACGCCTTTCACTGGCCCGTTTGCCTCGAAAAATGTCGTGAGTACTTCGGCCATCTTATCAGCGGCATCTCGGCAGTGAATAATTACAGGCAGATCTAGAGACTGTGCAATTTTGAGCTGCGCAATAAAGGCTTCTTCTTGCGCAGCTTTGTTGTTAGCTTTAAAAAAGTCCAGACCCATTTCACCAATAGCGACGACTTTCGCGTCAGATGCGGCTAAATGGGCGATCGCCTCAGCCGTCCCTTCCGTCCACTTGTCCATATCCAAAGGATGAAGACCCACCGCAATTGATATCTCTGGATAGCGTCTTGCGATCGCCTGAATCTTTGGGAACTCAGCCGGTTCAACGCAGGAATGCACTAAATGGGCAACGCCTGCCGCTCTCCAAGCCTCAGCCACTTCATCTCGATCAATATCGTAGGAATCAAAATTTAGGTGGACGTGAGTATCGACTAGGCGAATGGTCATATAGCTAAAATAAAGCTCGCTATGTGATTGAAAACGTCTGGTGATGCGCTTTGCTGGCTACGCGCTTACAGCCTGCTCATCATTCTTTCTGGCTTTAGCGATTTGCGACTTGCGTCTAGCGCCTGCGTTGCGATGCAAAACACCACGCTTCACTGCCTTGTCAATTTTGCTGTAAGCCGCAGACATGCGCTCATCTACCAGCTTTGTATTCTCTTCAGAGGGGTTGCTCCCAAGCGTTTCGAGCGCTTCGTGATAGCGTTTGGTCAACGTCTTCACAGCAGATTTGTACGCTTTGTTACGCAACCGATTCCGCTCTGCAACTCGAATTCGTTTAATCGCAGATTTAGTATTTGCCACGGCTTGCCCTTATCAATTCATTAAGACTATTAGAATTAGCAATCATAGCATCGAATTGATGGGTATGGCATCAATTTGGCCGCGCGATTCTGCCAGCCCGTTCAAAAAAGTCCTACAGGCAGGTCGCCGCTTAGAATTCCACGCTAAGCTGATAGGAGCCGCGATTACTAGGAGCCGCGATTACCTGTTTTGCGACTGTTACCTCAACCTTCTTCCCCACATGCTGCGAATTATCCATCAGCTAAGTGAAGCGAGATCAGAGCTTCGGCGAATTTGCGATCGCACTCACGATACCCAGGTCACGGACAAGGAAAATACTGTTCGCGAAATCGTTACGGCCGTGCGCAAAACAGGCGACGAAGCGCTGATTCACTACACCGAAAAGTTTGATCGCCAAAGGTTGACTGCCAAGACGCTGCGAGTCGATGGGGCTAGCATGGACGCGGCTTATCAGCAGATTTCCCAGGACTTGCTGAAAGCGATTCGAAAAGCCTGTAGGAATATCGAGCGGTTCCATCGCCAGCGGTTGCCTAAAAGCTGGGTCACTTTTGAAGAGAACGGCGTCGTGCTCGGCAAACGTTACACTCCGGTCGAAAAGGCGGGTATCTATGTTCCTGGCGGGCGCGCTAGCTATCCTAGTACGGTGATGATGAACGCTATTCCGGCGAAAGTCGCTGGGGTTTCGCGGATTGTGATGGTGACGCCAATTGGCGCAGACGGTAGCTTGAGTCCTGCCGTGCTCGTCGCCGCGCAAGAAGCTGGCGTGGAAGAGATTTATCAAGTGGGGGGCGCGCAGGCGATCGCCGCGCTAGCCTACGGCACCCAAACAATTCCCAACGTAGATGTGATTACCGGCCCCGGAAATATCTATGTTACCCTGGCCAAAAAGCAGGTCTATGGTACGGTCGGTATCGACTCTTTGGCGGGTCCTTCAGAAGTATTAGTGATTGCTGATGGCACGGCGAATCCTCAGCATGTTGCCGCCGATTTGCTGGCTCAAGCCGAGCACGACCCCATGGCTGCCGCCGTGCTGATCACTACAGAAGACGCCCTGGCTCAAGCCGTTGCCATTGAGGTTGAAAAGCAGCTAGCGCAGCATCCACGCCAGGTGCTGACGGAAAAGGCGATCACTAACTACGGCGCTGCCATCGTGGTCGATAATTTATCCACCGCTGCCGAGCTGTCGAACCTTTTTGCCCCAGAGCATCTAGAACTCGAAATTGCCGATCCCTGGGATTTGCTCAACCAGATTACACAGGCGGGCGCAATTTTCTTAGGACACGATACGCCCGAAGCCGTTGGCGATTATATCGCGGGGCCTAACCATACCTTGCCTACTTCGGGGGCCGCTCGCTATGCGTCTCCGCTGAGTACAGAAACCTTTATGAAGCATACCAGTCTAGTTCAGTACTCTAGAACGGCGTTAGACGATATTGCTACCGACATTGACGTGCTCACTCGGGCCGAAGGACTGCCCTCTCACGGCGACTCCGTTCGGATGCGTGTAGAGGATAAATAGGAGGGGGACAAGTCATAGCCGCGCGAGAAAGCGAAAGGTAGCGCGTTACTTTGATAAGTTTGCTGGCCTCTGAGGGTGCGCGTCATAAAGTAAAGCGGGACAGGTTCTTGTAGCCTGACGGTGATGGGTACTGAAGTTGGCGAGGCGCGATCGCCGACCTGTAGCACTCGACGGCTTTGATAGCCCGATGCGCTTGGCTGTTGGTAAAGGTTTAGCTCGACGCTATTGCCGAGCGACCAGTAATTGAAGATGCCAGCTTGAGCGTAAAGCTGAGTGCGGGTCTTATCAAGTGAATCTTCTACGATGTCGATAATCCAGACAGTGCTTGGATCTGCCAAGTCCTCGGCTTCAAGTTCTTCGCCGCTGCCCTTGCGGACTAGAATGGCAGGCTTCATATAGCTAAGCTGGCTTAACTGAACCGAGGGCCTTATATGCACCTCAAAATGATCCTCCTCAGGGGGAGTGGTCTCTAAACTTTCCGCCGCTCCTAGCTTTAAAAAATGCTGAAGCTGCCATTGCAATAACCGCAGAATTCGCATCTGTTCTGTGCTAGTGGGCAATAAGCGTACCTCTCCCTCAACAAGTTCAAACCGGTCTCGATCCGCTTCTGGCTGCTGCCGAACCCACTGGAAGTATTGATCGACTGAAAGCTTTTGAGCAACTTCTCTACGATCAAAATCATGCAATGTCATGGTGTCAAAGGTGTTGAAGGCATGTCTATAACCATAGCGCCAACCGCAGCTTGCTAATACAGAGCGCTCCGTTGCTGTCCCGGTTTCTATGGGTTGTGTTCCTATTCCTTAACTGCTAGCGGTTCTGGATAATCGCCCAAGGTTGCTCTATTGTCTGCGACCCACTTCACAATATTTTTTGCCATTGCTGACTTGTGACGAATAGCTCGCAGCGCTTTGGCCATATCTAGCTCATTGGCGGTCTCAGGGTGAGACAAATCGAACATGCCAGTGGTCACTAGGTCAATCACACCAAACTCAGAGTCCATGTAGGTGAACGTATCTAAAAAATGCAGCGCACTCTCCCAACAAGGTGGATTAATATTCAGTTCTGTGTCGGTTGCCCACATTGTGTTCACTCGCTTACCTGATTCTCCCTAACAAACAAAATTTGCGATCGCGAAACTCGCGCCACAAGCTTTGTTTTCCCAAAGCCTGAATTCCTTACAACAATTGAGATACAGGTTCAGCGTTTATACTCTGAGCGCCCCCTTCTCTACACCAAAACCTCATCTAAATAACGCAGTAGAACTCAAAAACTTCTCTCTTCCTTTATGCAGCAAGTCACTGTTTCAGCCTTTGGCGGTACGGAAAACTTACAGGTGAAAACGGTAAATCCCGTTCAGCCTAAATCAACCGAAGTCGTGATTCAGCTCACCAGTGTGGGCCTCAACCAGGCAGATCTGATGGCCCGTCGGGGCGAGTATCGGCTCAGCTCTGGCGCTCCCCCCTTCACCCCTGGTATCGAAGGCGGTGGGGTGATTACTGCTGTAGGTTCCCAGGTAGTTAATCGTCAAGTGGGTCAGCGAGTCATCCTAACGATTGCAGCTCCTCATAAAGTGGGTACTTACCGTTCTCAATTTGTCACCGCTGCGAGGAACACCGTCGTTGTGCCCGATGGGATTCCCGACGACTTAATAGGTGCGCTGTGGCTAGCGTTTGCGACTGCCTGGGGAGCGCTTGTTTGGCGACAAAAGATACAGCCTGGTCAAACTTTGATGTTGCCAGCGGCTAGTAGTAGTGTGGCGATCTCAGCCAGCCAAATCGCCAAATCTGCGGGTGCAATTGTGATCGGCACCACGACTAGCCCCGAAAAGGTAGACGCGCTACAGCACATATCTGCTGCAAAATATGACCATATTGTCGTTACCTCAGCGAATACTGCTACAGGCAAGGCTGAACCTTGGTGGAGACAGATTAAAAAAATAACCGGCGGTAAAGGCGTAGACGTTATTTTCGATCCGGTTGCGGCTGGAGACTTCCTTCATCACGAAATTCGCTTGCTGGCAAAAGGCGGCACACTTTGGGTCTATGGCCTTTTAGGAACGCCTGATACCGTTGATGTATCGCCTCTTATTCGCAAAGATGCGGCGATTAGAGGATGGCTCTTAAATGCTTTGGTCGATACGCCCGCTGAGCAAGCAGCCTATCAACATATCTTGAAAAACGTGGCCGCAGGTGTTTATCAACTGCCCATCGCCACAACGTTTTCCCTAGATCGAGTCCGTGAGGCTCACGAAGCTATGGAGATCGGATCTCATATCGGCAAATACGTTCTAATGCCTGCTTTGTCGTCAGACTAGTCGCTAAGTCTCCAAAGCTGTTCGACAGCGCATCCACACCTCTAGGTGCTCTATCGTCGCTGCTCAAAATTGACTCATATAATCAATTTCGCTGATGAACCTAACAATAAAAATTGTTGTATTCTGTTATTAAAATAGCGCCTGCGAAAAGTCTTAATTAGACTGATTGAGCCAACAGCTAATTGGTCACTCAGATCTGAGACTTACTCAATAATTGAAGCTGATGGGTTCAGGAAATAAACTGAATTAGAAAATACTTTTTCGATTTCTATAGAAATTACGCATTGACAGATACGCCCTAATGCTATTGGGCAAATATAGAGGA
>QBMC01000108.1 GCA_003242035.1 Nodosilinea foveolarum
CTTGAGGCTAGCGTGATTGCACCATTTATCCTCTTAAAAAAACCTGAATCCTTACAGAAAAGCGAGAAGCAGTGATGGGTTGCTTTGCCTATGCTGTGGGGGTTGGTGTTCCGGGCTGCATTTTTGCTTGGATGGTCGTTCCGGTTGCTTTCTTGGTTGTGACTGATTTGAAGACGACAGGGGTTGCTTTGCTACTGCCTAATCAACCCAAAGAATCTGTGGAAGCCGCAATTTCGGATGTGCTGCCGCTGAAGGTGGGATATGTAGAGGGCAGTTGCGAGGAATTGCTGAAGATGGGTCTAAGGAACTTTTTTCCTGACGAACCCAACTACACGATAGAGCGGGATCCTGATGGCGATCAGCTAGCCTGTGAGAATCCTGAGAGTGATGAGCGATGAGTGATGAGTGATGAGTGAAAAAAACGAAGACCCAACTACTTGCCTCTAGCAGTCGGGCCTTGTCTTTATGTACAGCCTAATGGGTCTAGTTTGCTTTTAGCAGTCTTTTAGGAATGCCTGAGACTAATTTGTCTTAAAAGATTACTTTGCAGCTTTGATGCATTCGTCAATTAGGGGCTGTACGGCTTCTAGCTTTTTCCAGCCAAGAATTTCGGTTTCTTTCTTTTCCAGGTTTTTGTAAGATCTGAAGAATTCGGCAATCTCGTCTAGGCGGTGGGCGTCGATGTCGTCTAAGGATTTGACGTTGGCGTAGCGAGGGTCGTCGGCTGGGACACAGAGGATTTTTTCGTCTCTGTCGCCGCCGTCAATCATTTCCATCATGCCGATGGGACGGGCGGGGATGACGCAGCCAGGGAAAGTGGGCTGGTCCATAATGACCATGCCGTCTAGCGGGTCGCCGTCGTCTGCGAGGGTGTTGGGGATAAAGCCGTAGTCGTAGGGATATTGGACGGATGAGTACAATACGCGATCTAGGGCGAAGGCGTTGAGATCTTTGTCAAATTCGTATTTGTTTTTGCTGCCTGCCGGAATCTCAATGAGTACGTTGACGATGCCTGGTCTGGGCTGTGCGGGAATGCGGGATAAGTCCACAATTTTCTCCTATTAAATCGTTAGTCAGGTGAATGTTGCGTTATCTACCTAGATGTCTAGGCAACGAACATTTCACCTCCGATTAGCTATTTTACGGGAGTGTGGCGGGGAGAGGTATTTATTCTTGTGTGCTTGCGTCTACGCGCTGATTTTTGTCTTGTACTCTTATTCTTGCGCTCTCATGAAGGCGGAAGAGGACTGCTGGGGAACTTCTGCCTGGGCCGCGTTGAAGTTGGAAACTGCATACAGGGGCAGGGTGAGTGTCACTGTTGCGATCGCTAAACCAATAAGGTTAGCGATATGGCCAGGAGGAGGTTCGGATGGGTGTTCGGGACTCGCAGGTTCCATGAGAGAAGAGGTAAAGACTAAATGGGTAGAGCTGAAAAGATTTGTGGTTGACCTACGGCTTGATCTGTGCACAAAGAAAAACTTTGATGACACGGCTTAGCGCGATGGAACTTACAAACCTACCCCTTAATAGTAACTAAGGCGCTGAGATTCGGCACAGGGGATCTTACGCCTTTGGGCTGATTGTTACTTAACTCAGTATTACTTGACGCGGTATGTAAAACAGTTTATGTAATAGACGAACTGGGAGGGCTTGTAGATCAGGCTTATGAGTTTTTGGGGGAGTGCGATTCTCCGTCGGAGAGGCTTTGCCAACGCTCTAATAACTCTCGAATGGCTTGCATTTCAGTAAGGACTGCTTTTAGGAGCCGATGGGTTTCGGTTTCGGCAGGCTGGGCGACTTTGATGGTGACCTGTCTGATGCCTAAAACGTTTTGGGCAAAGCGGGCGACTTCGTTGGGATGAAACATCAGCGGTGCGTCTTTGTCGTTGCGAACTTCTGGATTAAGGCATTTGGGATCGAAGGGCGGGTTGAGGATGGTGTGGTGGGTATTGGCGTAGCGGTAGACGGAGGCCCTGGAGCGATTGAGAATTTTTTGGACGGATTCTATAGGCAGAAGCTGGTTGTCGGTGGTGACGACGATGCTTTCTTCTGAGGCGATGGCTGAGTTATTCATTCGGTTGGAGTGTATCAAGATGAGACTGGACTAAGGTACAGCAAGTCTTGAATCTGAACAAGTGAGTCTTATCTTTTCGTCTCAATATAAGAATTTGCCTTTAAAGAAAAGCGCGATCGCTTTTGGGTGTAAGAGCGATCGCGCTTGATAATTCAATTGGCCGACTCTACTCCGCAGAGGCAACCAACACGTCTGGCTCGGCTGGCAGCTTAACTTTGGAAGCAAGACCTACTGACTGAAGCACCTGGATAAATCCGAAGGTGAAGTCTGGTAGATATTTGACTGCACCGTTGTCGAGCGTGATGCCTTGACGGGCTGACCAGGGGAAGGCGTGATGGCAGTTGTGCCAGCCTTCTCCTAGCGTGAGGACGGCCACAATGCCGTTGTTTTTGCTGTAGTCGTCGGTTTTGAAGGGCGTAGTGCCAAACTTGTGACAGGCAGAGTTAACTAGGGCTACGCCGTGAAAAAGAAGGGTTGTGCTAATAAAGAAGGCAGCTAGATATTCAGCGCCGCCGATGGCGTAAGAAAGAAAACCTAGGGCTAGCGTTGGCACGAAGTGCAGGCGGTCAATTGTTTTAAGAACGATGTCTTGTTCTACATCGGCGGGGAGCTTGGTGGGTAGGAAGTTGCGAGAGAGTAGCCATTGGTAGTGTGACCATTGAATTCCGCGAACGGAGGAATGGGGGTCTTGGGGTTGATCGGTAAAGCGGTGATGCTCTTCGTGATGAGCTTTCCACCAGTTAGGACCCATTTGTCCGGCGGATGAGGCAATGATGCTGCCAATCCATTTGACGGGGGCGGGACTACTGTATGACTTATGGGTGAGCAGGCGATGGTAAATGCCAGTAATAGCAAGCATTCTAATCCAGTAAAGGAAGACAATCCATGCCCATGCACCTAGGCTAAGGCCAGTGGAGAAGGCTAAAAGTGAGCCGATGTGACAGGTGACGATGAGAACCGGGCCGAGCCAGTAGCCGATTAGGGTTGGCAGAGAGTATTGCTGCTTTTTGGAGCTGTGTGTTGTTGCCTGAGTGGGCAGCTTTTCGTCGTGAGATGGACTTTTTAGAAGCATGTATTTTTCTGTATAAAAAATCTCTAGACTTTTGCTGAGAGAAATACCCAGCCGAGAGTTAGAGACGTGTCTTGATTATTATATTGGGTTAATAATCCTAAATTCTTATCAAGAGATAGCAATTGCAGTCCGTTTTAGCCGTCGGGCCAAGTTAGGCGCTTTGCCTACGACTGGCTTTCTTATATAAGACTTGAAAGTTCAATTTTGGACTTAAATGGACGCTCTATAGACTCAGTATGAGACTTAAGGTGCTGTAACTACCAGTAGCATGGCTCAATAGGGTTGGGTCAGGTTTGCGGGTAAATAGGGTTTTTCCTGCTAGCAAGTCTTTCTTTTGTCAGACTTGTGCTTTAGCTTGGGTAAAGCTACGTAGTCTATCAGGCAATATATTGAACATTGACAGGGAAGCGCCAATATTAGGTAAGGGAGTTGCTGTTCGTTTATTAGTTGCAGCGGCTATTGCTATTTCAATGATTGGTTTGATGGTCGATTTTCATAGCGCGATCGCCTATCCAGGCACGGATCTTAGAAATCGGGTCGTGGGCGCGAGATTAATGCTCGATGGCATTGATCCTTATACCTTTAAGTGGCAACCAGGATTATCAGAGCGGTTTTACGACCCGCTAGATGACCCGACTGGATTAACCTCCAAGCTGAGCGTCTCACCGATTGTGCTGACCTTGCAAGCTGCGATCGCGGAGCGTTCGTATATGCAGCAAAAAGTAATTTGGCTGATAGTACAGTGGGCTGCACTGATAGGCACGGTATGGGTTTTTCTAAAGACGAGTGGTTCTCAGCGTAAAAATACGCTGATATGGGCAATTAGCTTTTGCTTTGCTAACAGTTTGTTTTGGCGGCTGCACGTTAGCTCGGGGCAAATATACGTTGTTTATATTTTTGTACTGGCGATCGCCTGGTTTTGCTTACAGTCCAAATCTAAGTACAAAAATATCGTGAGTGGTTTCTTTGCTGGTGTAGCCGCTAGCTTGAGACCTTCTTTTATGCTATTTCTTATTCCGTTTGCGGTTCGAAGGCAGTACTCCTTTTTACTAGGTGGAGCCGCTGGCCTGCTCTCTGGCGTTGCTTTTTCTTGTTGGGTCGTCGGCGCGTTCATTTGGAAGCGATATATTTTAGCGATGTTGCAAATGGTTGGATTGGTCGATCTCTCTACTTATTTGCCTCCGGCAGAAGACATTTTGCCTAATTCGACTATCGTTTATCCAAAGATTGTTGAGGGATTTGATTGGAATATCTACAATCCGCTAGAGCGTTACTTTACTAATAATTCTTTTTACCAGCTTCTGAACATTTTGCATGTGCCCAACAAGCGGAGCATTTTGATTCTTGGGTTTCTGGCTACTATCGCATACCTATCTCTATGCCTTTTAAAGTACCTGCCTAAGAACAAAGACACTGGATACCTATTTTTATTTGGTGTCTTGATATGCTTACTGGGCGATTTTTTCCTCCCGATACCGAGATACCCCTATTACGACATCCAAATGCTATTGCCTTTACTCATCATCATTAGCTTGACAGATGTCAAATATCTCATCAGCCATAACAGCAATATTATTTTGATTGCTGGACTATTTCTCTGCATGATGGGCTTTATTGTTGTGCCTAAACCCTTACTTTTTGGGGGCCTTCTAATTACACTTTATGTTTTTGCAATGTCTCTCTTTGTGTTGCGTCGGGGTCATAGAGCGGAGAGTATAACCCAGCCTTTTAAAGCTGAATGTAAGACAACCTTGTTGAGCTGAGCGCTAAAGCAGATGCTGCTGGAGTGCCAGGATGAAGGTTGATGAATTTTTCTCTGCGAAATGGTTAAGTTATCAAGTTTTTCTTTTGTGCAGGTTGCTAAGACCTAATTTTCTTTGCAAGACTTGTGATCTAGCTTAAGTAAAGCTACTTAGTTTTGTAGGGCAATATCGTGAATATTAATATAGAAGAGTCGATATTGAGCAAAAGGACGGCTGTCCGTTTTTTAGCGATCGCTGTTATTGTCATTTCAGTGGTTGGCTTTGCCACCGACCTTCATAGTACGCTCACCTATCCAGGCTCGGATTTTAGGAATCGGGTGGTGGGTGCAAGGTTGATGCTTGATGGCATTGATCCCTATCTTTTTAAGTGGCAGCCAGGATTGTTAGAGCGGTTTTACGATCCGCTAGATGACCCGACTGAACTGATTTCTAAGCTGAGCGTTCCCCCCACCGTTTTGACTCTACATGCCGCCTTCGCGGGGTTATCTTACCTACAGCAGAAGGTGATCTGGCTGTTAGTTCAGTGGGCTGCTTTTATAGGCACCGTATGGATTTTTATAAAGACCAGTGGTTCTCAGCGTAAGAATATTTTGATTCTGGCGGCTGGTTTTTGTTTTGCTAACAGTTTGTTCTGGCGGCTGCACGTTAGCTCGGGGCAAATATACGTTGTCTATACCTTTGTACTGGCGATCGCCTGGTTTTTCTTACAGCAAAAATCAAAGCCTAAACCTATTGTTAGCGGCTTTTTTTCCGGTGTAGCCGCTAGCTTACGGCCTTCTTTTATTCTGTTTTTTATCCCGTTTGCGGTTCGAAGACAGTATGCCTTTTTGCTAGGCGGTGCTGCTGGCCTGCTTTCTAGCGTTGCCTTTTCCTATTGGGTGGTTGGAGAATTCATCTGGAAGCGGTATATTCTGACTATTGCTCAAATGACTGGTTTGGTAGATTTATCTACTTATCTCTCGCTAGCAGAGCAGGTTTTGCCCGATCCGGCGATTGTTTACCCAGTCATCGTGGAGGGATTTGACTGGCGTATTAGCAATCCTCTGGAGCGCTACTTTGCGGATACGTCTTTTTACTTGCCTCTAAACATTTTGCATGTTCCTAACGAGCGAGGGCTTTTAATCTTGGGGCTGCTGGCTACTATCGCATACCTGTCTGCGTGTGTTTTGAAGTATTTGCCTAAAGACGGGAGCGTTCGAGAGAACACTGGCTACATATTTCTGTTTGGCGTTTTAACCTGTTTGCTAGGCGACTTCTTTATCCCCATACCGAGGTTTCCGTACTACGACGTGCAAATGCTATTGCCTCTGCTCATTATTATCAGCCAGACAGAGATTGAATATTTGCTTAGACACCGAATCAATATTGCTTTGATAGCTGGATTTTTCCTCGGTGCAATCGGTTTTATCGCTGTTCCTAGAGCTTTGTTCTTTGGCGCGCTGCTGATTTCGCTTTATGTTGTTGTAATGTCTATTTCTGCTTTGCGACAAGGGTATAAGGCAAGGCTGCGCGGCGTTTAGGAGGCGGTTGAAGCGGTATCTGAGACTTTGTTTCTATGTCTTGCGCGATAGCTGCTTTAAGTTGGCGATCGCCTGCGTTGCCGACTGCTTGCCGCCCGGTAAAAAGAACCAAATAGTACAGTAGATGATGCCGAAGAAAATGGCCTGTACACAGAGCTTGAGCAGGCTGTAGGTGATGAGCGTAGATAGCAGTGGTGTGATGCTAAAAAGCGTGAGGGCTGAGAGTGAGGAGGCGATCGCCGCAGGCCAGACTGCGCCAAAAAAGTCTGTCATTGTCAGGGGTAAAACCTGTAAGCAAAAGACGACTGACGGGTAGGTGAGGAGACACATGCCCACCATGTAGCCCATCGCAATGCCATAAGCGCCCCAGTGAGCGCCTATAGAGACCGATGCAATCATGACGGGGGTGTGGATCAGGCCCCAGCGTAGCTGTCGCTGCGTTTGCCCGGAGGAAATGTATAGCCATTTGGTGACTCGATACATGGTTCCAACGGACGTTGCGACGAGTAGCAGGCGGAAGATCGGAATGGCGGGTAGCCACTGCTCGCCTAGTAAAATGAGCAATACGTCTTTGGCGGTTACGTACAAAAAGGCCAGCGCTGGCATACACAGTGCAAAGAGTGACATCAGCGCCCAGCGGCAGTACCTGCGGTAGGTGAGCGGATCGGCATAGGCCCGACTCAGGCTGGAGATGACGACATCGAAGAGCGGGGTGTAAATCTGGATGAAGGGGAAGTAGGCCCAGCGGTAGGCGACGTCGTAGAAGCCGAGGGCGGTGGCTCCGCTGATATAACCGACTAAAATGTGATCCATTTGCATCCCGATACGGGTGATGAAGCGGAACCCGGTGAGGTTTGCTCCGTAGGACAACATAGTGTTGGTGGCGTTCTCTTCGAGGTTGTTATTGGCGGTTTCTTTGGGCAGGTGCTGGTGGCGTTTTGCGCGATCGCGCCGTAGCGGTTGCCAGTTGTATGACGGTCGCCAGTCGCAGGTGAGCCAGTAGGCAATGCTTTGCACCATTTGCATGACGATAACCTGAAGGACTAAGGCCCAATACCCCAGTCCTAGCCAAGCTGCCAAAATGGCGCAAAGGGTAGCGATCGCAATTGAGACAACCTCAATGGTCATCAAAAGGTTAAAGCGCATTTGCCGCTTGAGCAAGGCTTTGTGCTGGAATGATAAACATAGACTAAACGCACCTACGGCCATGGTAAATGTGACTGTGCTTAGCCCTTTTTGTCCGTAAAACCAGGCTAGCACTGGCCCCATTGCGACCATCAGTGAAATGACGAGAAGATTGAACTTGAGGGAGATCCAGAAGGCGTCGCTGGCCTGACGATGGGTGAGATCTTGTTGCTGTACCGTTGCGGTTTCTAAGCCAAGATTGCTGAGGCTGTCTACTAAAGACAGCAGCGGCGTGACCATCGCTAGCAGGCCAAAATCTGTGGGTGTGACTAGGCGGGCGAGGATGGCTGTCGCCCCAATTCCCATCACTAGCTTGATGGGCTGAGCGGCAAAGGTAACCAGTCCTGATTGAAGCGATCGCCGCTTGAGATCGGCGTCGGAAGTATTGGCCTGGGCGTATTGCTCGAAGTTGGACATGGGCGCTCAGAACTCTAGAGGAAAGAATAGGGAATGAGAAAGCTGAGTGTCGGAAATTTTTGACATCAGGAACGGTGAGTTGAAGCCGATGAAGGCATTGGTCGGATGAATGAGAGCTGCTTTAGTAGCCTGGATTTGTAGGGCGATCCCAGGCGAGCAACTGTCTGCAACGGATGAATTTTTAGGGCTTGACCTAGCGCCTTGAACGCGGCCATATGATATCCGTTGCGTCGTAGCATGTAGGCGTGGTTGAACACAAAATCTGCGTATCGCCGCCGAGGATACTTTAAGAACACAGCCTGATGTTTTTTTAGCAGCCGGTGGAAGTTTTGCTGCCGCCGCTCTAGGTTAGATGAGACTCTTGGCCCTTCGTGGGCATACAGCCGGTAGGTGACAATAGGTAGGCCAACTAGCGAACAGACCGGATTTAAACGTAAAAAGAGTTCTGTATGAACCCTTGAGGTGAACGATTCGTCAAATCCGCCAATGCTTAGCAGAACCTGGCGTTCGATGACAAGTGTTTGTTTGGAAGCGAAGGACTGATTGCGGTTGATTTCTTCTAGACAAAAATGTTTTCCCTTAGGCAGGGTTGGGGGGGTATGGACTTTGCGAATGTGGCCTTGAGAGTCGAGTTCGGCTAGGGCTGAGAGTATGCCTACTGGTTCGGTCGAGGTTGTCTTAGCGATCTCTTCCAATGAAACCTGAGCCATCTGGGGCATGAGTTCATCATCGTCGTCGAGGTAGGTAATCCAGCGGGCATTTGCGGCTTTGGCACCGATGTTTCGAGCGGCTGCGCCGCCCTGATTGGGAGAAAGGCGAATGACTTTAACTTGTGGATAGTCTGGCAGCGCGACTGGTGGCTTTGACTCATCATCTACAACAACAATTTCAATGTTTGAGATCGTTTGGGCCAGGGCGCTGCGAATGGCTCGTCGCAGTAGCTGAGGTCTATTGTGTGTGGGGATAATGATGCTAAGCCTGGGTGATGGCATTGTTCTTGGCGGTAATAAAGGAGGATTCAGAAGCTGATCGTCGGGTGTGTGCGGTAAAGAGAACTGCTAGGTTGTTACGCAAGGAACGAGATCCTCTTTGGCTAACGACTCTCGCTTTAGTTCGCCGTAAAGTTTCAGGAAGTTTTCAACGCATCGGGTTTCGCTAAATTCAGCGATCGCCCGCTGACGACCGGCGGCTCCCATGGCCTCGGCGAGCGACTTCTGTTGTAAAATGGGTAACAGTGCCGCTGCTAAATTGGCACTTTCTCCAGGAGGCACCAACGTTCCGGCTTTGGTTTTAGTGTCTTCCTTACCGATAATTTCTGGCTGCGCACCGACTGCACTGGCAATTACCGCTGTACCACGCATCATGGCTTCCGTCGTGACGTTGCCGAATGGCTCGGCCCAAAGTGAAGGCACCACCTGTACCCAAAGCGAGTTGAACTGTTGTTCTAGCTCGGTCTGTGGGATATGACCTAGCCAGGTGATGCAATCTTCTATATTTAGCTGCTTGGCGAGCGTCCTCAGCGCTGCTTCGCTAGGGCCTTTCCCAGCCATTTTAAGCTGGGCTGCTGGCACCTGTTGACGCGCTTGAGCAAAGGCTTGGAACAGGGTCTCAATTCCTTTTTCAGCAGAAAATCTGCCCGCATAGCCAACCGTGGGCGGAGTCTGCAAAGGGGGACGAGCTGGACGCTCGGGCACACCGTTGTAGATCACATTTACAGGACTGATGCCCGCCTGCGCTAGCTCTTTTTTCATGCCGTTGCTGAGAGCAACCGTGCGATCAAAAACGCCTTTCCAACGATTCCAGAGCGATCGCTGGGCCATCATCCAAACCCAGGTTTGGGGCGTGAGGCAACCCTGCTTCAGGCAGGCAGTTCCTGGTTCTAGCTGACAGGTTTGTCCACTAGGCAAGATGTTAGTTCCGGCTGGGCAAATAGATTTATAAATAGCTGTTTGGTATAGACAGGGATAGGACTTTAGCAGCGGCAAAATTAGGGGAGAAAGCTGCCACAGGAACATGCGGACATGAACCACGTCAGGTTGAAAGTCTTGGAGGGCTTGCCGGAGCGATTGGTAGGCCGAAATATTGAGCACTTGTGATACGACCTGAGCGCGACTGGTGGTGCCGTAGCAGGTATAGTCGGCCAAAATAGGGCTTTGGGTAACTAACTCGGCGCTGCTGCTAAATAGTCGGGCATCATGACCGCGATCGCGCAGCAAACGGCGCAGCGTCAGCATTTGAATCTCTGCGCCGCCGGTTGCGCCGCCGTAATCGTTAACTAAAAGAATCTTCATGAGAAATTTTTGCGCCTTAGCCGCTGTTTGGCTAGGCGCTGTTAAGGAATTGAGAATTTGGATACTGAGCGGTTAGATGCTGAGGAAGGGGTTACTGAGAAACAGTAGCCGTCTGGACTGACGATGACCGAGCCGACTTAATTGGCTGAGCAACCGCCGGGGGCTTTGATAGGGGCGTTTGTAAATGTTGGCGGGCATACTGCCACGTCATAAACTGGTTCAGGGTTTTCTCTATGGGGGCTAGAAGACCAAACATCAACAGCTTGTTGGGCAAGGAGCGGCGGTTTGTGAGTCCTATTTTGTCCAACAGTGGCTGCAAGATAGCGTCTCTGCGCCGCCAGCCTAAAGCCTTGTACTTGTGCTTAAAGTAGCCATCTTCACACAGATCCCATTTCTCTTTGAGGCGATCTAGGCTGACCAGCTCCCAGGCATTGCTCCACCGCAGCATATAAAAGCGTAAGTCGCGCCATGCTAGCGGCGGCCCTGGTACGTAAGTCACGACGCTATCTGGCTCGAAGTATACCGTTTGGCCCAGCGCCATAACGTTCATGCAAAAGTCTAGATGTTCTTTGGTGTTAAGAATAGATTCGTCGAATGGGCCTAGCTGCTCGAACACGTCGGTACGCACCAACATACAGTGAAATTCGCACAGTTCGGTTTCACATTGTTCTAAGTTTGGACGCACGGCGGCGACGGCTCGCCCTTGTAAATACATTTTCTCTCTTAGATGACGACGGCTCTTCACATCTACGACAATATGAGATTCCCCCCCGGCAAAGTGAACAATTTCGTGAATAGGTTCTTCGTGGCACATTAAAGGGCCGACCACCGCCGCGCCTTGAGTTTCTGCACATTCGAGGAGGATGCGCAGCCATCCCGATTTCACAACAACATCGTTATCGAGAAAGACGACGTAGGGCGTTTTGACTTCGGCTAAGCCGAGATTGCGCGATCGCTGAGGCCAAAGGTAATGCTCTGTCCGAATTAGCTTGAATCCTCTTAGTTCGGACTGCTTTTTGATGTAGTCGCGCTCTTGCGAGGGTGAATTACCATCAACGTAGACCAATTCAAAAGGAACTGTTGTTTGCTCGTAGATACTTTCTAAGGATACTTGGGTGTAGCTAAATCGCTCTCGAGGCGTGACTACGATTGTCACGGACGGCAGTTTTTTTTCCATTTTGGTGAGTTCTCCTGAATTGTGTGCTTAGCAAATGCGATACAAGTTCTTCAGTTTGCGTACGCTTCCACTGGTTTCTGAAGCTTTTCTTTAGCTGTTTTCCACTGTTCTTTGGTAAAGTCTTCGTGGTACGAACGATCTACGTTGACGCCCCACAGATCGTGCTGCTCTCCGAGAATGTTTTTGGCGGCGAGTAACCCTGTAAGCATGGAATGATCTTGATTGTTGTATCGGTGCATACCGTTACGGCCTACTGTTTGCAAATTCTCGAATCGCTGTAAGTAGTTCTGAATCACGTCTAGGTGCTGGCGATACTCGCCATCGTAAACAGGATAGGCTTTTTTCTGCCGAATGACTGTGCCGTCCTCAACGTGCTTGATCTCTGGCACAAGACCTAGACCAACAATCTCGCGACTAGCTAATGCGATTAGATCTTCGTCAGACATTTCCCATAGGCGATCGCCTTCGCTACAGAAATACTCCATCCCCACGCAGGTTTTAGTAGCGTCTGGAACCATCGCGGCACTCCAGTTTTTGAAGTTTTGAATGCGGCCTACTTTGAACTCTGGGCTGTGAATGTATATCCAGTTATCCGGGAAGATGTCTTTGAGATCGATAACGAGTGGAACAATTAAAAAGTCACGGTATTTTAGTCCTTTCGCTGCGTTGATAACGGCTTTAGGTGGCGCGGGATCGAGGCATCGGGCTAAGGCTGTGATCGGTATGCTAGAGACGTAGTTTTCTGCTGATAGCTCGATGGTTTCTGTCCCTTTTTGGGCGAATACTCGCTGTACTCGCTTACCATCATGCTCCACTCTGGTGACTCGAGTTTCCATTTGAACGGGAGACCCCTTGCTTTCTAGAATTTCCTGGCAGCGCTCCCACATCATGCCAGGGCCATAGATAGGATAGTCGAACTCTTTGATCAGCGTTTTGGTATCGTTGCTACCAAACATAGCGTTGATGACGGCCTTTTTCAGCGAGAGACCTTTGATTCGCTGTGCGGCCCACTCTGCCTGAATTTTATCGCAGGGAATGCCCCAAACCTTCTCTGTGTAGGACTTGAAAAAGGTTCTGTATAATCGATTTCCAAATCGCTCTACCACCCAGTCTTCTAAGTTTTCGGCTTCTGGGCCAGGGTTCAACTTGCTCTTGGCTTTCGATTTTAAATAGCTCAATATAATTAGACTGCTATCTATGATGCCTAAGTTAGATAATGTGCTGGCGATAGATAGAGGATAATCGAAGAATTTTCCTCGGTAGTAGATGCGAGATAGGCGGGGAACCTGAATGAATTCGTCTCCTAATATTTCTTTCCAGATTTTCTGAACTTCACCTACTTTGGTAAAGAATCGGTGCCCGCCGATGTCAAACCGGTATCCCTTGTAGGTTTCAGTTCGAGAGATGCCGCCTACTTTGTCTGCTTGCTCTAAAATGATTGACGCTTTACCGTTTTTCGCTAGTTCGTACGCGGCGGTGAGTCCGGCGGGGCCAGCACCCATCACGACTGTATGTGTAGTAGCTGCATTAGTCACAGAGGTGTTGGTTACAGAGGTGTTGGTCACAGAGGTCTCTCCGAGAAGGTTTACGTTTAATTGAGCAGGCTGATTTGAGGAAGCTTCAGTCATGGGTAGAGCATTATTGAAGGCGTGTGGAGGCGTGATTTAGCTGGCGAGGGGCGATCTCCGGTTCATTTGATGGCGCAATGTGCCGATGACAAAGGCTAAGCCGCTGTAAAAGTAGTAAAACCAGTGCCAGGGCAACACCTTGCAAGTAAACAAAGCGCCTCGCTTTCGGTAAAAGAACTGATATACAGACCAGTTGACCGCTAAGAGCATCAGGATCAAAACGCCGACGACCCAGAGCAAACTTGGCCACCCTATTGACAGGGCAGCCATTAGGGTGAGGCTGTAGACGAGCACAACGCTCAGACGGCTGGAGGGCTTCAGGTTCAGGTCGCTGGTAAACTGTTGGTATTGCTGCGGGTCTACCTGCCGAATTTTTAGCAGTAGCGCCATCCAGGGGAGCGCCCGATAAAAAACCTCGGCCATGAGCATTGATAATGGCGTCCACTGCTTAAGATGCTTGACCTGAACGCACTTACACAGCCGAATTTTGTAATTGGACTGCCGCAGCCGGTAGCCTAGCTCAATGTCTTCAATACAAGGCTTACGGTAGTTCTCATCAAATCCTCCTAAAGATAGAAAAATCTCTTTTCGGATGGCACCGCAGGCTCCCCAAAAGGTAGAGGCTTCTTCTTGAGCATCCTGGTGGGTGTAATGATGAAACAGATTTTTGTATTGGGAGAGAAAGTCGGTAGCACCAGGGGCGTCGTCGTAAGAACCGATTATCGCCGCAATCTCGGGGCGTTCCTGGAAGGCGCAGATGACTCTAGGAACTGTCGTTGGGTGAATTTCGACATCGGCATCAATAAATAAAATGATATTGCCTGTAGCTGCTTTGGCTCCAATGTTACGAGCTTTGGCGGGGCCGCCGGACTCGGATAAGCGAATAACCTGGTAGCTATACGCTTGAGCCAGTTCCCAGCTACCGTCAGATTCGCCATCGGCGACGATGATGACTTCAGCAGAGTTACTCCATCTACGAATGCTCAGGAGGCACTTTCGAAAGTTTTCACCGCCGTTGTGCACTGGGATGACGATAGAGACTATGGGTGTAGCAACTGAGGAGTGCACCATAAGGCAACGAAATAGGAGAAAACAAAAGAGTTTTAAAGTTGATTTCTCTGTAAGCGTTTAAGACAGAGAAAAGGAGGCCATTTGTTAGATAGATACGGGTGTTCTACGCTGCCTGTTTATCCATAAAGTCCTGCTTTTTAGAGGAAGAAGCAATACCGACATTACTTATGGAGAAAAAGGAGTTAGGACTCGAAGTTCAGGAATGCATAGAAATAAAGCCGACTTTAGAGGTTGAGGATGCTTTTGTTAAAAATAATCTTATTCATCAAACAAGATGCACATACTAACTGATCGCTCAGTGATTGTACTCAAGTTGCACTCAGTATATCAAAGCGTTCCGGAGGTAGAAAAATTAGCGGCTAGGTTTACACTTTTTTCATAGAGGGTAGGTAGTAGTGGGTGTCTGGCGTCGTAGATTCTTACCGTGAGGGGTGGTAAGAGGCGGCGATACCTGGCTAATGTCTAATTCTATACCAGCCAGTTCGCGAAAAGCGAACTGACCTTTGATGTCCTTATAGCGATGTTTACATTCATTAAACAAAGAACTACAAAGGTAAAGGTGACTAGCGCCAGCTATCAGGCCGATGTCGGCAGAAAATACGTGAAGTTAGCTAAATCTGCCTAATAGCGGTAATCATTTGCAGCGCTGTCGGCAGCATAAGACAGATTTATTCTGCCGTTGGCGCTCGTTCTTATGGTAGAAAGGAAAGACTTTATCTGTGCCACATGTAAGGGACTACTCTGTGTTAAGGGACTACTGCCGCGACGCTGAATACGGGTGGTTCTTCTTATGGCTGTGCTTTTTTTCGACGAGCTAGCTTGAGGCGCGTTACTTGAATAGCCTGGGGTTAGGTTAGTCCGGCGACGTTTCCTGGAGTGGAACTGACGAGCGATCACTTGACTGATGGCATTCTTGTTTACGGGGTTAGCTAGTTGCCTGATGCCAACGATGAGTCGTGTAAAGCCAAATGCGATAGGCTAGCTACCGTATTGACTGAGCAGCGCCATCAAAGGTGCTTATAGGCTTTCACCGACGAGTGCATCCCAATCTTGCAAGACTCAGTATGAGAAAGCGCCATTGAGGTAAGCACAGCGATGCTTCAGCACCTGCGGCACATTCTCTTCTTTCCACTGCACCCCCTGTAATCTTGATGCGCAGGCCAATCTGCTTGACTGCTGACTCAATCACACCCGAACCAATCGAGATGCCCTCCGACTGCCAGTAATCGTAGTTGATAATCCGGCTGCGATGGTGATTGAGATAGCCGACAAATCGCGTTACCCGCTCGTTCTGCCAATGCTTGAACAGCGCTATCGCACCGTCCACATCCCCTTTCCATAGCCGCGCTTCGACTTTGTTCAATCGTCGCTGCGAACCGCCCACTTTACCCAGATTTTCGACCAGATGATACCAATCGAGAATCTCTCTTCGACCCTCGGCTGTCGCAATCTCGCGGTAAATATTCCAGATGCCATCGTGACCGTCTCCCAAACAAACTAGGGGGGCGTTCAATGGCTGCTGGTTCACCCACTTACAGTGCGATGCCCGTGAGCACCTTCAAGTCCTTAGCGCTGCGCTCGTATGAACTGTTCGCACTCACCAGTAAGCAACACTTTTCTAGATACGGACTCCAGCGACTGTTCGGCGTTACTGCTAATCGCTCTGCTTGTTTTTCGCTGAGCGTGATTTTTCCCAGGATGCTGGTAAGTGTACGGCCCCCGCCCGCCGCTTGTCTGGCTGCTATCTGGGCGTTGCATAAATAAGAGATGATTTTTATAATGGACGAGTACGTATAGCGATCG
>QBMC01000109.1 GCA_003242035.1 Nodosilinea foveolarum
TGGTAACCTCAGCGTACCTGTCCTCCCTTTTTTGTGCTTTTCTTATCCCGAACTGACGTTAACTAGATAAACATGGCTACTTCTACTCTGGCGCTGCAAAAGCCCAAAGATATTTCACTCGATGAGATTGAAGCCGAGCTGCGCAATATTTGGCGCACTCAAGACGATGGGGGCACTGCGCCAGTCGCGACTCGGGCGACTACGTTCACCATGGTGATTTATGAGCCGGAAGAGATTCAGCAGCTACTCGCGAGTCTGAGCTTTTACAAAAACGAGATTGACGGATTTCATGGGGCGGATACTAAGGAAGCGATTTTGACGGCGCAGAAAGCGTATGGCCTAAGACTGACGGGCCGCGTAGATCCTGAGACGCTGGCGATGCTGCGTTCTGAAGCTAGCCAGCTTTCGAGCAACCAGCGAAAGTTTGATAACAGAGATATTCGCGGCTTTAATTTTGACGGCGCGTTAGCCGCTCAAAATCCCTGCCGGGTAATTACGCTGTGTCCTACGTTTGGTGAGGACACAGGCGTGAGTGCGCAGGTGTCGGCTTACTGCCCGGTGCAAAATAGCAACAGCAGTAATCTGGTTTGCTGCGAGTATATTACGCTGCGAGGAACGAAAGAAGCGCTAGAGCGAGTCAGTGACTTAGTGAACTCGCTGGTTGTTTCTGACTTGCCCAAGTTTGTCTGGTGGAAGGGTACGCCTAATTCTGAGCAGGTGCTGTTTCGGACTATTGCGCGCACGAGTAGCTGTTTGATCTTAGACTCTAGCTTTTACGGCGATGCGGCTTCTGAGATGGTGAAGATTCAAACGCTGGTGAATGAGCAGACTAATATTGCGGATTTGAACTGGTATCGGCTGGCACCCTGGCAGGAGCTGGCCGCCGCAGCGTTTGATCCACCAGAGCGACGGATGGCGCTGACGGAAGTAGACCGCGTTGGCATTGACTATGAGCGGGGCAATCCGGCTCAGGCTTTGATGATGTTGGGTTGGCTAGCGAGCCGGTTGAACTGGCAGCCGCGTGAGGCTAAGTATGAGGGCGGCGACTATAACCTTCGCAAGGTTTACTTTACTAGTGAGAGCGGTCGCGAGATTGAGGCCGAGCTAGCGGCAATTCCGGTGCTGGACTGGGGCGAGGTGCAGGGCGACTTGACGGGCGTGAGCCTGACTTCGACGACGAAGGACGCCAATTGCAACACTATTTTGTGCTCTGAGACGGTGGGCTGTATGCGGATGGAAGCGGGCGGCAGCGCTCAGAGCAGTATGGTCGAGGAGGTGACTTCTCTCTCGGATCAGCGCTCTGACTTGTTGCTAGAGCAGCAGCTACAGCGATGGGGCGAAGACGTGCTGTTTGAAGAGAGTCTGGCGGTCACGTCTGAGATTTTGGGCCTGATGGCATAGAAAGACCGTGCGTTGGAAAGCCCGAATAGGAACGAAAAAGTAACCGTAAAAAATTGCCTCCATTACTGCTACGAGAGCGAGAATGTGAGGCAAGTGGTTTGAGCTTCGTTGTTTTTCTTTTTCCAGGGGACAGGGAGGACAGAACTAATTGTTTAGTCGCCGTAGCTGCTGAGGTAGCCTTCCAAGGCGTGAAAGCGGTCGGCGTTTAGGCTGTAGTACATCCAGCGGCCTTGTTGTCGGGCGGTGACGAGACCTGCTTCCTTGAGCGTTTTGAGGTGAAAGGAGAGTTTTGACTGGGCGATACAAAGGCGATCGCACATATCGCCCACACAGAACTCTCCTTCTTGAAGGAGTTCGATCACCTGAATACGAATTGGCTCCGAGAGCGCGTGAAAACCAGCAGAATATGCAGAGTCGGATGATTTAGCCATTGTACTTATTAAGATTTGCTTTGGAGATAGCGCTTGTGTCCGTGCCTGAGATGAAAGCCTATGTGACACTTGACACCCAAAGCTTAAACAAGTCCACTCGATTTGGCCATCCGCGCATATACCATGAAATCAAGCTATATCAATAGGTTCCTAGCGGCAGTGACCAGGGAAAGTGCGGTAATAGAGGCTGTGACAGCCCGTAAAATTACGGGGCCGAGCGAGACTTCCTCGTAGCCATTACAGATCGCATCCGAAATCTCACGGGATGTCCACCCACCTTCGGGGCCAATGGCCAACGTGATACCGGGTAAATGCTCGGAAGAAATTTGAGCCTGAATAGCTGCGAGTAGATGAGAATTATTTGTTCTGGCACCGCAAATGTATCTAATTTCTGTTGGATCTTCTTCTAATGGGAAATGCGCTAAATATTCTAGGAAAGAGAGGGGTTCGAAGATTTGGGGCACGGTAACGCGTTCGCTCTGTTCTGAGGCTTCTGCGGCAATTCTTTGCCAGCGCAAGCGGCGGTTACTAGAGGGTTTGAGTACGGTACGTTCGGTGACGACCGGATGAATATGAGTAACGCCTAATTCTGTCGCCTGACGGATGACTTGATCAAAGCTGTTGCCTTTAGTGGGGGCCGCTATCAGGCGCAGCGGTGCGGTTGTGATAGCGTGCTGAATGGTTTCTAGAATGTCTGCTTGCGGTTGCTGCTTGGGCGGGCTACTTTTTGACGGGCTACTTTGCGACGGACTACTTTTCGACGGACTGTGTTTGGGGGTGGCTTTGAGTGCGGCTATCCACTGGGTGCCTGTGCCGTCTTGAGCGATGAAGCGATCGCCCGCCTGCAATCTGAGCACATCAATCAGATAGTGGGCCTGATCTGCGGTGAGCGTGAGGGTTGACCCGCTGCACTGTTCGGCAGCAATCGTAATGCGTTGAACCATCTCGTTTAAGGAGAAATATTAATTCTAGAATGCAACCACTGGGCTATAAAAGATCTAGACTTGTGAGTATGCTTTTGGGCAATGCGTCTTTATCCGGTATGGTTTTGTGCTTTTCGGCCCTTTTGCGGTACTGTGACAATTTCCAGTAAGGGACTGCTTTTTAACGAGGAACTGATGTTAACCAAAAGCTAGCCAATCTGATATTGGCGTACTTTGGCCTATTCGCCCCATTCAATAATTTCAACTTCTACGGGCGCAATTCCATGGTCGTAGGTGCCCAGATCGCGAGCGGCTTGTTCGGAGATATCTAGTGCGCCGCCGGAACGGTCGTTAATGCGGACGGTGACGCGCTCTCCCGTGTCTGGATTGGTCAGGAGGACTAAGGTGCCAAAGGGCCAGTCGGGATGTGCGCCTGTGTGATCATAGCGACTGAAGATTTCGCCGCTGGCCGTGTAGCCGCCCTCAAACCCTGGGCCGTACCAGCTAACGCGCATTCGATCAGCGATCGCAGCGGATGCTAGGGTGCTAACGCCTACGCTGGCGAGTCCACCTAACAGCGTCAGACGCAGGCAAAAGTGTTTGAAAGCAGTCATTTAGGGGAGTCCTTTACTGATTTTCGCGGCTATTATCTCAAGGGACGAAATTAAACGCAAACTTTCTCAGTATCTGCGCTCGATACCCGTAAACCGCCAGGAGACGACCTTTGATAGATACTCAAGGTTGCAGTCCATCAATAGTCTTTGATGAATATTCCCCAATCGCTACGCGACTGCTCCAAATGCCTGTTTTGAACTGCCAGAGAGACCGCTAGAGAGACTATGCATTTTCATCATTTACATTTCTATGTCGAGGACGTGGCGTTTTGGCGTCGCTGGTTTGTTGAGAAGCTGGCTTTTCACGATTCGGCAGCAGCGGTTGGCTCGTCAGCAAGTCATCTAGCAAACCATACAGCCATCAACGTACAGGCTAATGTACAGCGTGAACATGAGGTATTAAGGCAAGGCAATATTGAGGTTCGCTTATCAGGACGCGATCGCGCTGAGGCGGCGGCTTACTTAAGGCAGCATCCCTCTGGGTTAGCAGATGTTGCGTTGGCGAGCGATCGCTTCGACCAGGCTGTAGATCGGGCAATTTCACAGGGGGCGGCGCTCACTCAGGCGGTTCATCTCAATGCTCAGGGGCAGCGGCAGTGTCAGTTTCAGGGTTGGGCTGATTTGCGGCATACCCTGGTAGAGACTGCTGAAGTCGATGAGGCTGGCGCTGATTCGCTCAATTTGCCTGATGTGCAGGGAGTAGATAGTTTTCTCCAGGAGATCGACCACGTTGTAATTAACGTGCAGCAGGGCGAGCTGGCGGCGGCGGCAGATTGGTATCAGCGAGCGTTTGGTTTAAGCTTTGGGCAGCGGTTTGAGATTAAGACTGCGCGTTCGGGTCTGCGCTCTCAGGTGCTGGTGCATGAAGGTGGCTCGCTACAGTTGCCGCTGAATGAACCGAGTTCGCCAAACTCTCAGGTGCAGGAGTTTTTGCAGCACAATCGGGGGGCTGGGGTGCAGCATGTGGCTTTGCGTAGTACTAATGCGGTTAGGGCGATCGCGCACTTTAAGGCGCAGGGTCTCGATTTGATCGACGTGCCCGACACCTACTACGAACAGCTACCGCTGAGATTAGACTGCCCGATGGAAAACTTAGCGGCGGTGAGCCAGCAGCGCCTACTGGTAGATTGGGCCGCAGGCGGACAGCAGGGGATGCTGCTGCAAACTTTCACCAAGCCGCTGTTTGCTGAGCCGACGTTTTTCTTTGAGATTATTGAGCGCAGCGGCTATTTAGAAAATGGAAAGCCCGAAGTTGCCAAAGGGTTCGGTGAGGGCAACTTTCAGGCTTTGTTTGAGGCGATTGAGCGATCGCAGCTAGTGCGCGAAAATCAGTCGTTGGATCGTGCGGGGCTAAAGCCTTTAGCGCAAAAATCCGGTGATGAACCATAGAACGGTTAGCGTGATGCTAGCCGATAGCGATGAAGTATAAGCGGGGCTGAGGGTTTGTCCCTGGCTTTGGAAGATGCTTTCGATGAGCAGACCCAGGGCTAGGCCCACCACCAGGCCAATGGCCGCAAGGCCGAGCGATCGCCAGAGCTTACGAGTCTTTTTGTTTAAAAAGTAAACGGTGGTCATCATGCCGAGCGCCAAGGCCACGGCGGCGGTAGAATTTGCCGCTGAATTAGCAGCGGCGGCGGTGATTGCACCGCCGGTAGGCACTAGCACCCAGCTTAGGGCTGCGAGTACGGCAAAGATAATGGATGGCCATAGTAGCTCACTGCTGCTCTCAGGCTGATCGAGTAGATCGGAGAACCATTGAGGTGAGTTGTTAGACAGACCGCTGCTGATAGGCGTCAGTGAAATTTTGGGCTTAGCCTGCTTTTCCGCAAAGCGAATGCGATCAGGCACCTTAATTTTGCCCTCCTGACGCAGTTTCAACCGCTCCATCAAAATGGCGTCGTAGGCGGCCTCTATGCTTTCTTTTTGCTGAGGATCTGCGGCATGTTCTGCGACCAACCGCTTGCGGGCCGCCTGAACCTCTTCAAAAGAAGCTGCCTCCGTTAGCCCCAACGTTTCGTAGTGAACGTTCTGTTCGCTCATCGCTAAACTCTCCGCGTTGCCCAGTGCTGCTTTAAACCTACTATATTAAATTGTATTCGGAGGCTTTACCGATAATGTTTGGCTGAATATTCAGCCAAGTCTTTAGTCAAGCGTCGGCTGTAAAGCTCTGAGTACAGAAAATATACATAGCTCAGTGTAGCTTCGACTAGCCAAACAAAGGTAGCGCTTAGTCTACTCTTTGAAAAAATTGACGTTCTTTACGATTGCTTTGAACGCAATCCTTCTAGCTGCTTCCCACAGGGTGTTAATTGAGCGTTACGCTTGCCGGTAAAAGATGGTTTTTTTGCTAAAGTGTGAATGCATTATAAAAAAGTTTGCTGAAGCTCCTAATTCGTTAGGAAGTAAGGTAATAGAAAGCTTTTTGATGATTGCTTTATTCGGCTGTTTCAAAATGGGCGAGTCGCCTAATTATTTGGTTTTGTTGGGTCTATTCCGTCTCGTCTAAACTGTCTGGCTAATTTTTTAGCGCTGCTTGGTCAATAGCTCTGTAGAGAGCTGTTGACTGTATTTTCGATTTTTATTTGCTTTAGTACCCGGATTCTAAATTATGGCCGCTGCCAAAATCCTCGTGGTTGATGACGAACCTGCCATCCGTAACCTGATTCATCGCTTTCTTGCGAAGCAAGACTACCAGATGGAGTCGGCTGAGGATGGGAAAAGTGCGCTTGCTGTGTTTGAGCAGTTCAATCCTGACTTAGTCATTCTGGATGTAAACCTGCCAGATGCGAATGGCTACGACCTTTGTAAAGAGATGCAGTCGCGCACGGGTGTGTTTGTACTAATGCTCACCGGTCGAACGGACGAGGCGGACAAAATTCGCGGGTTTAATACGGGCGCAGACGACTACATTACCAAGCCCTTTAGTTTGGGCGAGCTGGAGGTTCGACTGGGCGCTATTTTGAAGCGGCAGCGACCCGTAACGGTGGCCGAGCAGCAGTGCCTTACCTTCAATAAGCTTTCAATCGACCCGATTCGTCGGGAAGTGACTTTGGCGGGCGATATTGTGCCGCTAACGGCGCTAGAGTTCGACCTGCTGCATTTTCTGGCGGGCCATCCGGGTCGGGTTTGGCGACGTGCTGAGCTGATTCAGAAGGTTTGGGACTACGAGTATGTGGGCGATCAGCGCGTGGTCGATGTGCACATTGGTCAAATTCGTAAAAAGATTGAAATTGACACGACTCAGCCGACTTTGATTCAGACGGTAAGAGGGGTGGGGTATAAGTTTGAGCCGCCGGTTGATGCTGAGCTGGAGATGGCGCAGTAGGTTCGTGATGAGTGATGCCAAACAGGAGCCTTTTTCCCTTCCCAGTTATGGGTGTGGGAAGAAGGCCCTTTTGTTTGGTGGCTCATTTAGTGGCTGCTTTGTTAGCTAGCTTGGGGTCGTTTTTGCTGTGCTGGTTGCGGACTTTCCAGGCGAGGCTGATGAGCTTGCCCCAACGACGCTCGACGCGTTTGGGCGTCCATTCTAGCTGCTGGGCAATGCTGTGGTCGGAGGGGCCGTTGTCGGGATCTTCCATTTGAGCTTGCTTGAGTTCGAGCAGTCGGGTTTGGTCGGGGGTGAGCTGTTCTGTGTAGATGCGCCATTCGCAAGGGGAGAGGCCGAAGTTTTTGTCGAGGTCTGCGCCAAGCCATTGGTGAACGAGTTCCCAGCGGTGGAACTGAGCAAATTTTTCGACGTGGTACTTGAAGCGCTGCTGGAGGTAGTCGCGCTCGCGGCAAGAGAGACCTAGAACTTCGTCGATTTCGGCGGCGGCCATGTCTTGCAGGCGCAGGGTGAGATAGTCTACGCAGGCGTGCTGGTCTTGCTCTTCGAGGTAGTCAATGAGCTCTTGAACGATGCGATCGCGCAGCACAGCGTCAGAAGGGTCGGTGGTGTTAGCGACCATTTTTTCTCTAATTTGGGCAATCACCGGCGAGCGGAAGCAGTCGTCGTCGCCTTTGGGGGAGTTGACGGCGGTTTCGATGTCTACAGAGGCTTCGGCGGGGAGACGACGGGCGAATGCCTGGGCGCGCAGGACGATGAGCTGCTGGTTGTAGCAGCCGGGGAGCGAAATGCGACGCTTGGCATAGTGCTCGCTAAAGGCCATGTATTCGGCTAGTTCTAGGCGGGTGCGAGGGGTATAGTCTGTGCCGAGGTGGTTTTCGCGGCGGAAGGCTTTGAGGACTTCGATGTAGAAGCTTTGTAAGAAGTCTTCTAGGAGAGTGCAGCGACCTTGAAAGCCGAGCTGGGTGCGCGCTGGGGCGATGTAGCGGTAGGCGATCGCGCTAAGGCGGCTGTGCAGCTCTACGCGGCCTTGGCGAGAGCCTAGCTTGTAGTAGTCGAGATATTTTTTGATCCGGTTGAGGGCGAGCGATCGCTGCCAAGCAGTGACCTCACCCGATGCCTGAATGCGCTTACTTTTGCGGCAAATTCGGGCCACTTCGATCGCCAGACGGGTGGCCACTGCGTTGATGACTTTGCTGCTAGTAGCGATGCTTTCGTTAATTTCAAAGGTTAGGAAATCAATTAGCTTCTGATCGACCGGACAGAGCGTTTGCTCGTCGCCGTCGGCTAGGGCCGCATTGCGAATGTCTTGGTCGGTAGGCTCACTTTTGACGAGCTGCTTGAATGAGTTGGAAGCCTGCTTGAAATGAGCTGGATTAGCACCCTGATGAAGTAGAGACGCATCTTGCTGTTGGGACGAAGGGAGTTCGCAGCGGGGAGCCGTTGCCTTAATCACTGTGGTTTTGGTGGCTTCGTCCGGATTGCCTTTATGGGTATGAGTAGTATAAAAAGCGACGTGGTTAGTAGATAGCGCGTTAGCGGATAGCGAGTTAGTCATGGCAGATGAGTTCATAATTCTGTGCGGTGATGCCTGAGTCGAAGGGGCGGTTGCTTCGTCCAGATTCGACCCGTTCACCATAGAAAATACAAATCCAATCTCCCGGTAGCGCTGTGGCAGTATCGCAGGCAACTGTCACAATAGACTGTCACAAGGATGAGGAGCTGTCTTGTTGTTCTAGCAGATGAACCGTAGAATCCTTTCAAAGCAAAGGATGTGACGTTCTAATCCGCAGACAGATAGCTACGCTGAAGGGTTTAGACCCTCTATGACAGTTGGCTGTTTGGCTCTCGTAATGGCGGGTATGAAGTCGTTTGAGCGAGTGGCAATTGCGAGCTAACTGTGGACAAAACGCTATAGCGCTGCGCCCCATTCAACGGCTTTTTGCCAACCGAGTCCCTGACGAACTACCCGAGGAGAACTACTGGTCAAATCAATAATTGTAGATACCTGATAGCTAAGATCAGTGTCATTGTCTACAATTACGTCTACCTGTTTTTCGATCCGGTCGAATAGTTCTGCCTTGGATAAAGCTTCAATGTCGTCTTCCGTAGAATTACGAACAACGGATAAAGCTGAGGTTGAGATGATGGGATTGCCGAGGGCTTCTATGAGAGCGTGGCAGAGGGGACTCTTGGGAACGCGAATGCCGGTAGTGCGGCGCTTTGGGTTCATTACCAGCTTGGGTACGGCTTTGGTGGCGGGCAGCAAAAAAGTGTATGGCCCTGGAATGAGATGCTTGATGATTTTGTAGGCAGCGTCTTCTACTTGGGCGTAGTCGGCAATGTTGGAGAGCGATGAGCAGAGGAAGGTGAGCGGTTTGTCGTTGGCTAGTTGCTTGAGCTGACGGACGCGCTTGATGGTGTTTTTGGCGCTGAGGTCGCAGCCGATGGCATAGACGGTATCAGTGGGGTAGAGCATAATAGCTCCCTGGCGCAGGTCGTCGCGAAGGGCTTCGATTTGGCGAGGCTGCGGATCTTGGGGATGGATGTTGTAAACGGTGGCCATGATAGGGAGGTAGGATCGGCGGATGTAAGTATATCTTCTTGCGTCGGCCTAGAGTCTTTGCCCCTAAAAGAAATTGTTATGAAAACTTTAGCCTATTTAGACTGTGTGACGGGTATTGCGGGCGATATGTGCCTGGGGGCGCTGGTGCATGTAGGGGTGCCGCTGGACTATTTGACGACGCAGTTAAATAAGTTGGGAATTGGCGCTGAGTTTGCGCTGCGAGCTGAGCGGGTGCAACGCAGCGGGCAGGCGGCGACGAAAGTGTTTGTGGATTTGGTGAGTCATCACCCCCATAATTCTGCACATGAGCACTCTAATCAGGATGATCATTCGCATCAAATCAATCATTCTCATCAGGGCGGGCGGCGACTGCCTGAAATTGAGGCTCTAATTGAGCAAGCTGATCTACCGGTGCGGGTGACTGCCTGGAGTTTGGCAGTTTTTAGACGGTTGGCAGAGGCTGAGGCCGCAGTGCACGGGATTCCGCCTGAGCAGGTGCATTTTCATGAAGTGGGGGCGACAGACGCCATTGTGGATATTGTGGGCACTTGTCTGGGTTTGGATTGGCTGGGCGTAGATGGGGTGGTTTGCTCAGCTTTGCCGACCGGGGGTGGCACGGTGCGCTGCGAGCATGGGCTGCTGCCGGTGCCTGCGCCTGCGGTGTTGAGTATGATGGCGGCGGCGCAGATTCCGGTGTATGGCAATGGGATTGATCTGGAGCTGGTGACACCGACGGGGTGTGCGATCGCGGCCACATTAGCTGGCTCTTTTGGCCCTCCGCCTCAATTTACGCTAAAGAAAATTGGGCTGGGCGCGGGCGGTCGCGATTTGAAGCTGCCGAATATTCTGCGTTTGTGGATTGGCACCGTCGATGAGCTGCCGGAGTCGGCACGAATGAAAATAGAGGCTGGGGCTGGGGCTGAGGTGAAAACCGCTACAGAAATAGCGACATTGCAGACGCAGCTAGACGATTTATCGCCGCAGGTGATTGGCTATGTGTTTGATTTGCTGTTTGCGGCGGGTGCGGTAGACGTGTTTACGCAGTCGGTGCTGATGAAGAAAAATCGGCCTGGGACGCTGCTGACGGTTTTATGCCCTGAGGAGCGGGTTGCTGCCTGCGAGCGTGTGCTGTTTCGGGAGACGACGACACTGGGAATTCGGCGAACTGAGCAGCGGCGCTCTGTGCTGAGCCGGGAGCTGCTGACGGTGGAGACGGCGTACGGGGCGGTCGGCGTGAAGGTGGGCCGCTGGCTGGGCGAGGTGGTGAATGTGCAGCCTGAGTTTGAGGACTGCGCGGAGGTGGCGCGATCGCACCAAGTTCCTTTGCATCAGGTTCAGCGAGCGGCGATGATCGCGGCTGAGGGTTTATGGGGCGATCGCTAAGCCTTAGCCTTGTTTTCTCCATCTCAACTCTGGCTCTCTTCTGGGCGGCCCTAAAGCTGCGAGAAAAGATGCGAAATTCTCCGATCTCATCAGAATCTTGTAGGATAGTTTGCGTTTGTCCTAGCTGAGCTTGTGACTTTTAAGGCTTTCTAGGTACAACCTGTACGAGGTTGTACTCAACGTTGTCGCTGTAGATGGCGAAGGTGACACTGCAAATCTCTAGAAACTGGATGATGCCTCTGCATTCGGCTTCCATAAACTGCTTATAATAGGCGATAAGATCAGCTATCCGTGACTCTAGATAAAGCTGAGAGTTGGGTGAGATCAGCACAATCTTGAGCAAGATGACGACTACGTTCAAAGGATTGCCCTGTGAGAGCATTCTGACGAATAGACTAGAGGGCGTCGCCTGATCTGCGGTAGTAAGGCCGTCGATGAGCCGGTTGCAGGTTCTGAGATTTAAGGAAGGGTCTATGGTGTTGGCATCTTGCTCGGCGTAGATTTTGGGAAGCTGCTTGCCTAGCTCGGTTTCTACAAGCAATAGAAAATCGGAATGGCTAATTGAGAAGCAGAGGTATTCGAGCAGGCTCTCTTTATAGTTGCCGTAGGAGAGTTCGGTGGTTTGCTGCTGAAAGATGCGAGCGACGTTGCGATAGCTGAACTGACCGCGCCGCACTAAGATGGCTTTGATCAGCCTGAGCACTTCGTCGCCAAGCACGGTGGGGTTGATGTATTTGTAGTTGAGGCGAGAAGAGTTTTGCGAGAAGGCCGTGTACATGGCCAGATTGTGCTTGAACTTGTTTTTGAGCCGCTTAGATAGGGTGCGGGCGGCTTCGCGCTGTTCTAGCGAGTTGGCTTCATTGATGGCCTGTGCGGTGAGCCGGTAGGCGGCGTAGCGGCTGCTCCAACTGCCGGAATGGGTGGGTCCGATGCGCTGATGGGCGAAGAGTTTGAGGTCTTCGAAGTCGGCGCTGTTGGCAAAGCCCCGCAGCCATTGGCGCAGTCGCTTGAGGCTATGAGAATGGGTGGCTTTTTGCAAGCTAGGCTGTTCGAACAGGTCTAGCAGCCTTTGCATCATGTCGCTGTGGCGAGCGATGTCCCAGTTGTTGACGTAGATGTAGCAGGCTCTTTTGAGAGTATGGCGAAATTCGGGTTCGTCGTCGGCAAAAAGGACTTTGTGGAGAAAGGGCGACACGTCTGCATCTAGCGAGGCGCTGTGGCCAAAGAAGGTATTTTCGAATGCGCTGAGGGCTTCGACTGGGGGGAGTTTTCTAACCGCGTCTAGCAGGTCGTCGTAGAGCTGCTGCTGAGATAGACAGAAGGCTAACGGTTTTTGATGGCTACCCAGGCTATGCTCAGAGTCTGAATTTGGGTTTGAATTTTGATCTGGATTCTGACCTGGATTCCGGTTTGAATTCTGAAAATTTCTGCCGACAACCATTTCAATACCCACTCGGCGACCTAGATTTTTCTTAGATTGCCCGAGGGGGGGTGAGAAAAGTCGTATTGGGTTGAGTTGATGGGGGCGGAGGGACTTGAACCCTCACGACTTTTACAGTCAATGGATTTTAAATCCACAGCGTCTACCATTCCGCCACGCCCCCAATTGGATCATCTGTCTGACACAGATAACTATTCCACCACCAAGCGGGTCAAGGCGCAACCTGTTTTTTTAAAAACCTTCGCCCCTACGGGGGTTAATATGGTGAGAACTGTTTATACGTGCTGACGATGACCTTTCCTGCACTTGCGGATTCCACGCTGCTGGCGATCGCTGTCTATATCGGGGTGGCCGGACTGTACCTGATTGTGATACCGGGGGCGCTGCTGTATTATCTGAAGGCCCGTTGGAACGTGGCTAGCTCGGTGGAGCGGTTGATACTGTATGGGGCGCTATTTGTGGTTTTCCCCGGTGCGTTGCTGCTGAGTCCGTTTTTGAATTTTCGGCCTAAAAGACGCGAGGTTTGATCCTCATCCATGCGAAGAATTGATGCGATTGGGATAAGTCTGGGCGTGTTTGCCTTGGGCGGCGCAGTTTATACTGGCCTGAATCTGGCGGGTTTAGATAACCTGTCTGCGGGCGTTTGGAGCCAAGTTGTGCTGGTGCTGGTGCTGGTGGGTTGGACGGCGACTTATTTGACTCGGGTGGTGGGTAAGAATATGACCTACGACCAGCAGCTCAGGGACTACGAGGATGCGGTGCTGCAAAAGCGGCTGGATGAGATGAGTCCGGAGGAGGTGGCGGCGCTTCAAGCTGAGGTGGCGCAGGAGCGGCGGGAGAAGGGGGAAGTGATAAGTGATGAATTATGAGTGATGAATTATGAGTGATGAATTATGAGTGTGAGCGGGGTGTCTGAGTCTGTGGTGGCTGGGGTTTCGGTAGGGGCGCGGTTTGAGGAATTGCGATCGCGCGGTGAGTGTGCGCTGATTCCGTTTATTACGGCGGGCGATCCGGATTTAGAGACGACGCGCGAGGCGCTGCGGGTGCTGGATCGTAATGGGGCTGATTTGATTGAGCTGGGGGTGCCTTATGCAGATCCGCTGGCGGATGGGCCGACGATTCAGGCGGCGGCAACGCGATCGCTCAGAAAAGGTACGACGCTGGAGAAGGTGCTGGACTTAGTGCGGGAAGTGAGTCCTGAGCTGTCGGCTCCGATTATCCTGTTTACCTATTACAATCCGGTGCTGAATCGGGGGGTAGAGACGTTTTTAAGGGATATTTACGCGGCGGGGGCTAGGGGTCTGGTGGTGCCGGATTTGCCGTTAGAAGAGATGGATAGCCTGCTGACGGTGGCGGCTGAGGTGGGGATTGATGTGATTTTGCTGGTGGCACCCACTTCGCCGGAGGAGCGGATTCGGGCGATCGCTCAACGATCTCAGGGCTTTGTCTATTTGGTGAGTGTGACGGGCGTAACGGGTGTACGGCAGCAGATTGCGGGCCGGGTAGAAGGGCTTTTGAGCGAACTGCATAGCCTAACGGATAAGCCGATTGGCGTAGGGTTTGGCGTGTCGGAGCCAGCGCAGGCTAAGCAGATGAAAGACTGGGGCGCGGATGGGGTGATTGTGGGGAGTGCAATTGTAAAGCGCCTAGCTGAAGGGACACCGGAAGCAGGGCTGGCGGCGGTGGGTGAGTTTTGCTCACAATTGAAGGCGGCAATTACTGAGATAAGCATTGAGACAATTACTGGGAGCGGTTGACCCTTTGCTGTCGAAATAGCTGAAAACGGCACACTGCGACACCTCTTTGAGGTAAAAAACACCGCCTCACCCAAAGGGAAAAAGCAGTGCTTTTATAGCGAGAGTTGGTTAGCTAGAGACTGGTTTGCCCTTTAGTGGCGTTACTTGTCGTAGTCATCTCTGCGGCTACCGCCGCCACTCCTACTGCTGCTATAGCTACCGTTTCTGTCGCCGCTGCTACTTCCCGATTTTCCGTAGCCCCGATCTGTGCGACGCCGATTCCGACGCGGAGGGGTGGTTGCGGTTGAGTGGAGACTAATAAATAGAAAGACAATCAGTATGGCAAATATGGGAAGTAGAGCTGGCATGGTAATTGCATCCTCCTGAATTAAGGCGCAGTAGACAATCATCTTCGTGGGAATACAGCTCTGACTGGCCCCATTACGTCAAAAGAACGCTCAATGATTGCACATGTACTAAATGTTCATATGTGCTAAATGTCAGTCTAGTGAACGCTAGAAGAACATGCTGAAGTATTATTTTTTGACTGAAAAGTATTACTTTTTGAATAAATGGCTAGACAAAAAGTAACTCAAAGGGTTTACGGCACTGTTGGCGAACTGAGACCGTAGCAGCTCAAGCTCAGCAATCTTATTCTCAACCCCTTGACTAAACTAGCGTAAGTCCGTTGATTCAGTGTTTGAGACTTAGCCCGCCGTAGATGCTGAACTATCTGTGCAGCTATAGACTCATTCATAGATTGGATGTGTAGTTAATGATGAGTAGTGGTAGAACTCAAAACTATTGGCCCACTATCTTTTGTGCCAGAGTAAACAGAGACAATCTCCATCTAAGGGTAAATAGCAGGTCAAAAGGAAAAACCTACTATGGCCACATAGGAAATTCAGATTAGGCATTAATCTTTGCATTGATACCGGTCTGCGTTGTCTATGTCTATTAACAGTTGTTTCTTGAGCTTTTTTCTATGAAAAACAAATCCTTGGCTACTTGGCTAGGTACTGGTGCGATCGCCCTAAGCTTTGCCGTTTTGCCTTCTACCCTACCCGCATCTGCTCAAACTACTACCGACCCCATAGAGCCTGATGGCGTGGTACTTGCCCCTACCACCGAGGACGACGGATTTGACTGGGGCTGGTTGGGTCTTATTGGTCTAGCGGGTCTAGCGGGTCTGAAGGGTCGCGATCGCGACGACAACCGGGCTACCTATACTGATCGCACAACTAGTGATCGCACAACTAGGCCATAAGGCAGCGAAGCTGTGTTTTTGGGCCACTTACCGGACAAAGCCGAAATAGATCGATAGACTCTAGGGTATGGAATCCGCAGAACGCCTGAAACAAAAGGTTTCCCGATCCAACTGATTGATCAATCGGTTGGATCGGGTTCAAACCAAAGTAAGCCTGCCGACCAAAATTTATCGAATTCTATGCGACACTGTTGGCGAACTGAGACCGTAGCGGCTTAAGCTCAGTAAACTCGTTCTCGACCCCTTGGCTAAACTAGCGTAAATCCGTTGATTCAGCGTTTAAAGCTTAGTTCGCCAACAGTATCGTTTACTTCTTGAATAATTCTTTTTGTCTTGAAACTTTTATTCGAAGTTTCTTTGTCCGACCGTGATGCAGAAGTGAGTGGCTGAAATTTGGCTGGGTGCGATGACAGCTTTGCAGGCGGTATCGGCGGGGGCTAGCGGCGCGCTGGCGAATTCGGGGCGGTTGTTATTTGACGAGGCGCTGAAGTTGCTGCCGGAGCTAATAAATAAGTCGCCAATCAGCTCGATGTCAATGTCTTCTACGTCGCTGATGAGGTTGCCGTCTGGATCTTGGAAGGTGCCAACACCTTGCAGATTGCCGTTAGCAATGTCGATGATGACGAGTCTTTGAAGCCGATGCCGCCGTTGGGGTTGCCGGGTGGGTTGTTTTCGGCGAGCGCGTAGCAAGATTCTCCCTCGCTGCGACTTGCAGATCGATTTCTAGGTTTTCGCAGATGCTGCTGAGGCCGCGACTGTCGAAGAACTCGAACGTTACGCGGCGATCACGCGCATAGTCCGCAATGTCCGGCTGGTGAGAGCTAAGGGAGCCGCAAACAAATAAAGTACCGACTATACAGGAACAATGGTAATATC
>QBMC01000010.1 GCA_003242035.1 Nodosilinea foveolarum
CGGACGCGATATTGGCTCATCGGTTTAGCTTTTTTGTTTGGTTACTTAAAACTTACCGTGCCTTATCCCATCCGTAACCCCTATTTGTGCAACAACGCCTATGAGAAGTACAAATTCAAACTATATAGAAAGCAAGATTATCTGGCATGATGCGAGCAAGATAGATCCTCAAAAACCTGGAATACTGCTCGGTATTTACTATGAAGAGAAGTATGATGAGCTTGCACCTCATCCTGTCGTATTCTCAAGAAACGGACACTGGAATTTTATGAGTGGAGAAACTGCTAGTCGCCCTGTTTTTTGGGCGGAGTGTTCTATTCCTCGCGAAATCTACATTCAGTCTCCATGCAAGTAAAAAACATAATTGAACCTGACCAAAGTGCAATTAGAGAACATAGAAGTTGATAAAACCAGTAGACTGAGCCATTGTTGACAGCTCAGTCTACTAATGCACTTTAAGTGTTTCTGATCTAAAAAACGTTCTCTGTTCAATACTGAAATAAACAGCTTTTATTAGTCGGCCTGAAACGTTTATCCTTCAATAAGGTCGTTACTACTAAGTCTCAGATTGACTCTCTCCTCAGCTTATACCAAATTGATTTCTTAGAAAGTGGGGCAAATTTTTAGCTGTTTTTACATATTTAATGCCTGTCCAAACTGTTTCTTGGTTACTAAGAATATCTTCCAAGTTAGCGAATCTAACTTTGACCCCACTCATATCAGCAAAATTTAGATTTGCCTTAGCAAGATTAGCTCGACTGAGATCAGAATAACTAAGAGTTGCACAAGTTAATCTCAACTTGTAGAGATTAGCATCACTTAAATTAGCGCGGCGGAGATAAGCGAGATGAAGATCGGCGTTGCTCAAATCAGCGTGACTAAAATCACTGAAAACAAGGTCAGACTTACTAAGGTCAGCGCCTTTTAAGTTAGCCTTGTACAATTTAGCACGTCTCACATTAGCATGTCTGAGATTAGCTAAGCTCAGATTAGCCTCGCTCAAGTTGGCTTTATTCAGGTCAGCCCTGCTCAAGTCGGTACTCTCTAAGTTAGCATAGCTAAGATCAACACCCATCAGATCAACTCCGCAAAGGTTGGCTTTGCGGAGATCAGCCCCAGCTAGATGACAACCTACAGTATCCCTGAAAAGGTTAGGGCTAGCAGTTCGGCTATAGCTGATAATGCGTAGTAGTTTGTCGCAGTCAAAATCTTCCGTACTTGGATCGCCGCAAGGATTAAACCCTGAAAGAACGTCCTTGTCCTGAGATTCTTCTCTCTGGCTATAGAAATGCAATTTGAATAGCAAGATTATTACGTTTAAGCCAGCATAGATATCAACTTGGATAAGTCCTATCTGAACGCCCACAGCCTTCATCTGCACAACTTTGTGTTTAGGCCAGTTTTCGCTGGAAGCATTTTCTATGTACAGACCCTCACACCAATTCAGATAAAAGTGATGTAGCCGTTGAAAGAGTCTTTCTTTTTTTTGATGCGTACTATCGGATAGTAAGAAATCTTTCAAATGATTCAACGCTGTAGCTGTTAGCATACTATGACCTAATAAGTCATAGATTTGCTGCGCAACCTTAGAGTTACTGACTCTTGGCTCTATCAGACTATCCAATTCTACCCAAGCATCAAATGCCTCCTTTATTTGTCTGGTAGATAAAGAATTCGCTAGTGGTACTACGTCATCCTTTGATTCTCTATTCACTTCATACAATTGCTTCGGCATTTCACATATCACTTGAGTCAGGACTAATTTTGTCTGTCCGTCAGATACCTTACACGGGGACAAAACTTACAACAATTATTCCCAACCTATACAAACAGCCTCAAAGCAAAAACCGCATTACACAAGTGTCAGACGCGACGTTTATTTCGAGGCTATAGTCTTCTAAGTTTGCTCTATGAGATTTCTCACGAATCTTCAAAAAGCATTTTTTTATGGATCAGATTCGTAGCATTCCTCCTACGGATTGCACTACTTTTACAGTATTCAAATAGTTTTCGAGAGATTGAACTCCTGCACAAGGTTTTGAGAAGTGTCTATGGCGGCCATAGAAACGACACAAGAGGGGCATTCATTCATCTATCCTTAACCTGATTTCGGTATATTTCCTGAGTAGAAACTATCTGCTAGGAAATATCTACCCGTATGAGCTTAAAGCGTCGGCATTTTTTACTCTTTTTAGGTGCGGCTACTGGCACCTCAGCGTTAGGGGCTTTAGGATGCACATCCGCATCTGGAATAGCAAGGACTGCCCCCGGAGCAGCAGGCAGCGCTGGCAAAACAGTGGCAATGCGGCCCGAACCTTTTAAGCCCTTAAAGAGTCCAATCCCTTACGACGCAATTTCAATCAGCGCCGATCAGCAGCCGCTAGAGTACAGCCAATACGCATTGCAAGACGACATCGTTCTCCCCGATGGCTTTACCTACGACGTGATCGCATCCTGGGGAGATCCGGTTGGCGACTCTCGCTTTGGCTACAACAACGACTATCTTTCATTCGTGCCCACTGGCCCAGATGAGGGCTACCTCACGATTAATTTTGAATACATCAGCAGCGAGACGTGGCAGCAAACCTATCAGGCCGTCACCGGTAAGACTTTGCCATTTGAGGAAGTGGTCATGGCGCTAAAAGCGATAGAAGGCAAGGCCGTGAATGCCTTCGAGCTGCCAGAGGGCGATCCGTTGAAGGCGCAGATTCAGCAAATCTCGAAAGAGGCGCTGGTCGATCAGGGGTTGGGGGTCATTTCAGTGCGTCGAGAGGCCGATGGGAAATGGGTGCGGGTTGAGGGGAAGAGCGATCGCCGCATATCAGGCGCATCTGGACTAGACGACGGCAAATATCTAAAATCTACCGGCCCCGCCACTGAGATCTTCAACAAAACTAAGGTAAAAGGCTACACCGACGGATTAGGCGACAAAATTATTGGCACCTTTGGCAACTGCGCAGGCGGCACAACGCCCTGGGGAACCGCCTTGAGTGCAGAAGAAAACTTTCAGGATCAGGTGCCTGAAGGCGTCTTGAGCGATGGGTCTTCGCTAAATCCGGGTGAAGTGACCTTCGACTCAGAATTCGGTGGGCAGGGCAATGTGTTTGGCTTGGCGGGTAACAAATACGGCTGGATTGTAGAAATCGACCCGAGCGATCCGACTGATAGTGGGACAAAGCATACCTGGATGGGTCGCTATCGGCATGAGGCGGTTGGGGTGCGAGCAGAAGCAGGGAAGAAACTGGCGTTTTATTCGGGGTGCGATCGCCGAGGCGGACATGTCTACAAATTTATCAGTACCCAAACCGTCAGCGATCCCAAATCTAAAGCCAACTCCCAGCTACTTTCTGACGGGATGCTCTACGCCGCCAAATTCAACGGCGACGGCACCGGAGCCTGGATACCGCTAGCTCCCAACACCGCCGTCAATCCAACCTTGCCAAGTCAGGTCATGGGCGGCATGGTGCCCTTACCTCAACGGCCCAATGGCAGCTTTGAAAAAGTGACCGACGACGCAGCCGCCCAGCAGCTCGCAGCAAAATTTGCCACCTTAGGCGATTTGTACGACGGCACGCCAGCAGAGAAACAGGGAGCCATCTTGGTAGACGCCCACTTCGCCGCAAACGCCGCTGGTGCAACCGCCACCGCTCGCCCAGAAGATACCGAAATTGCCTCAGACGGCACTCTCTTTATTGCCTTTACCTCCGGCGTATCCGGCGGCGACGGTGGCCCCGACAAAGCCGTCTTTGTTGGCCCTAACGGTGAAGCAGAATACGAAGCAGGCTGGGTAATGAAAGTGAGCGAAGCCGAAAACGACCCGGCAGCGCTGACCTTTGCCTGGGACATGTTTGCCACAGGCGGCGAACCGGCAGACGGCGGCATGGGCTTTGCCAATCCCGATAACTTAGCCTTCGATTCTCAGGGCGATCTGTGGGTGGTTACCGATATGTCTACCAGCACCCACAATATCGCCGTCCCCGCTCAGCGCAAAGACCCATCAGGAGAACCCATTGCCGGAAAAGGACTGCTCGGTCTGTATGGCAACAACTCTTTATGGAAAATTGCGATGAGTGGCGAAGCGGCAGGAGAGGCGAAGATGTTTGCCTATGGCCCGATGGAATGCGAGCTAACTGGCCCCGTCTTTACAGAAGATAGCTCCACTTTGTTTGTCGCCGCACAGCACCCAGGAGAAACCAACGGCATACGCACGGCGATGGCGACCGAAACCCGCGAGTTTGAGATGAAAACAACGGATGGCAAAACCTTTTTGCAAAAGCGCGAGGTGCCGGTCGGGTCTAACTGGCCAGGAAAAGTGGAGAATTCACCGCCAAAGCCTTCTGTCGTCGCGATTCGCCGCATCGAACAGACGACGATTGTGTAGGCTGGTGGTTGTTTACAGTCTTCCTATGTCTCTATCTAAAATACTCTGGCAGACCAACCAGGATTTGGCCGTCGAATGCCTTCAGCACCCTTTTGTCCAACGTATTGGCGATGGGTCTTTGCCCAAAAGCATATTCGTCTACTACATAGAGCAAGACGTTTTTTTCTTAGAAGCGTTTGCCAAAGCCTACAGTATTGCAGCGGCCAAATCACCCGATTGGAAAAGCTTTCAGGTTTTTCACGATTTGGCAGGCGGCGTGTTGACGGAGCTAGAGTTGCATCACGAATATGCTAAATCTTGGGGAGTGGATATTAGCGCGATCGCCCCCAAACCCGCCACTCGCCAATACACAGACTTTCTACTTTCTACAGCCTGGAGCCAACCAGTAGGAATTACAGCGGTTGCGATGTCTCCTTGTATGAGACTTTACGCCTACTTAGGCCAACAGCTAGCTGCCAATGGCATTCCTTCTCACAGCTACGAAAACTGGATTGAAACCTACAGCAGCGACGAGTTTGAGCCACTTGCAAAACAGTTAGAAGCGTTAGTAGACGGGCATTCCTCCGACACGCCGCTAGTTCGTTCCACCTACCGCTACGCGATGACCTGCGAGCGAGACTTTTTTCAAGCGGCTATGGATTCGTAGCAACACACGCCAAACGAAAACCCTGGCAAGGAATTAATCTATCCTCGCCAGAGTTTCCTAATGCTTTAGAACGTTACGCAATCAAAGAATTACTTTTCTTCTACGTACATTTCAGGCTCAATGGCAAAATTATTCAAGCGGCCAGAATCGTCTACAACGTAGCCATCAGTAGTGCTCATATCGGAGTCAAATTCACTCTCTTCAGCCGATTTGATATCACTTTTAGCCTGCTCAGGATCTCCACCCGCCATCTCTTTGGTTCCCGGTGGCTGAACGGCTTTTCCGACAGATTGTGCAACCTGCACGGCCTGCTGATTGCCCGCAGCGCCTTTACCAGGTTCGGCACCCAGTTTAATATCGTCGTTTTGATTCTCAGCCATAGGGCAACTCCTAAAGTTTTTATCTAATCCACCTCCCAGTCTAATTTTTTAGGTGAATTGCCTCTTCTTTCGGCAGATATGTTTTATCTCTACCGATAGTGCGAGATTGCAGGGGACTGAGATTTTAGGATGCGCCTTCAGTTGAGCGCTTTAGAACCTACAAATTCGTAGCTTTCTTTAACCGTCCAAAGGTTACCGCTGTAGACTAATAGGCTCAGATGGCTGGCTGTAAAATCGGCATGGAATTCTTGGCGCTGGAACTCGGCCCAGGCTTTGCGAAACATATTTGGCTTGAGATCGCGAAAGGCTACGGTGAGATGAGGGACGTAGGCTCGCTTGCGTTCTTGCCGACTGACCAGCGCAATGTCTGTTTCCAGATGAGTTATTAGCTTTGGATGAAGGGTCATTAGACTAGTGCTTTTGACCACATCAATATAGATAACGTGAGGCGAAAATGCGTTAAAGCCATCAAGCGAGACGGGGACGGGCATTTGAGTGTAGGCAAATTTGCTCAGCGAATCTTGTAGGCGGTCGATGGCGGAGACGGGCCATTCGAAGGGGGCGTGTAGCGTGATGTGGGGCGGGGAGCGGAAGGCGGCTTTTGAATCGAAGCGATCGCGCATCACCCCCTTCACCTCATTCACTTTTCCTTGCACATCAGACGGCGGCAGCAGCGCCACAAAGAACCGCCGTTTTGCAGATTTTTCGTTAAGTTCCACAGATTTTGGATTGTCCATAGAATAATCTGGTAAGAGTTTCGCAGAGATTACAAGATAAAACTGCTCAGTAGAAACTGTCCAAAAAAATGACTAGCAGAAATCGTTTGATAGCTAGACTAACAAAGCTACGAATGAGTGGGAAAAAGTGAACAGATATTGAACTAAGCAAAGCGCAACAATATGACCAAATGGTTTGTCAAAATTGAAAGAGGAATTGTAGATAAACCCAAATTTGATCAATTTGTAGCTGCTCATGTTGACTACGTTAACAGTTTGATTGAAAACGGACACCGCGCTCGCAGCGGATACTGGCAAGCGCGCGGTGGCGGAATGCTGATTTTTCAGGCCGACTCTATGACAGCGGCAAAATCCATCATTGAGGCAGATCCCCTGATCGCGAATAACTGCGTAGAATACGAGCTACACGAATGGTGCATTGTTGCCGAATCGCCCGATTTTTAGACTTTCAGCTCTATCGAAGATCATTTAACGCTTAATTCATCATGGCAACCAAATCTAAAACTAGCGGCAGTGGCATGAAAATTGCCGCCGACAACCGTAAAGCCCGCTTTGAGTACGAAATTTTAGACACCTACGAAGCCGGAATTGCGCTCACCGGCACAGAGGTAAAGTCTATTCGCGAAGGCAAGCTAAACTTGGGTGATGGCTTTGCCAACGTGAGAGATGGCGAAGTTTGGCTGCACAATGTGCATATTTCGCCGCATAGTATGACGAATTTGGCCTATAACCACGAACCGCGCCGCACTCGTAAGCTGCTGCTGCACAAGCAAGAAATTCGCAGGCTGATTGGTCAGGTAGAGCAAAAAGGACTAACGTTGATACCGCTGAAGATGTACTTCAAGAACGGTCGCGTTAAGGTCGTTATTGCGCTGGGCAAGGGTAAAAAGCTGCATGACAAGCGCGAGAGCCTGAAGAAAAAGCAGGACAATCGAGATATGGATCGAGTCAAGAAGGCTAGCTATCAGTAAGCCCGCCTCTTGTAGGATAGTCATTTTGCCTGTCAAATCCGGGTTGCAAAAACTGGACAGCCAAGATGACTATCCTACAAAAGGTTCATAGCACAGTGAAAAACTAACTTTCTTGCGTAGCCCGATCTATAGTCGCCACCACCTTCTCATAGATAGCCTCAGCCTCTTCAGGCGTATTGCCAATGCAGGTCAGGCCCAATTTGCCATGCTCGCTCAGGCAACCCATCAGGTGAAAAACGACGCCCACGCCATCAATAGAGCTAAAGTGAAGCTGCTCGCCCATAATGATATCCATCAAATCGTTAGGCAAAAGTCCCCGGTAGGCTTCGCTTTGTAAATTATCTGACGCCCGATAATACTTAGCCTGACCGTTTTTCGTATAGAACTTGCCATCTTCCAAGCTATAAGTGCCGTTAGTCAGCAGCTTTAGCGCCATAAAGGGGTGCGTCGTACCGCCCTTACGCAGGTTGATTTCGATGGCGCTGATATCCCAGGGATTCTCTACATTCTCTGGGTGATGCACCGCAATAAAGTCCACGCTGTAGCGCTCTAACGCTCCTTTTTTTGCTAGGTTTTGCCCCACCTTTCGGCCCATTTCTTGCAGTGCCATTCGATAATCGTCCGCCGCCGGAAACGTACAGCCCAAAAAGATCTGACCATCGGGGCCACCGAGCACCTGGTCGTGCGTGGAGAGAATTTCGACGGTGCCTTTGGGCGTAACGCGGCCCTGAACGCTGGGCGAGAATTTTTGCTCACCTTCGATAAAGGCTTCGGCGATCGCCCCCAATTCCTTAATCTTCTTCTCAAAAGAAGCCCAGGTCTCTGTATCGCACTGAAACCGTAGGTCGGCCATTGCAGCGGCGATCGCCTTTACCCGCGCCCCACGCTCAGCTTTACCCGGCGCAACCTCCGCCAAACCCGCCAGTGAAAGCAGCGCATTCCCCTCACCCGAAAAGCCCTCATTCAGCTTGATCACAATCCGCTTTAGCTCAGGCTGTCGTTCCCACAGCGCCGCCGTCACCTCAGACAGCTCAGCCGTACTATGTGTCAGTTCGCTACCGTCTGGCAAAGGAATACCGCACTCCGCGAATATTTGCCGACTACCGTCCTTGGTTCCCCAATAGAGCAGTTCTGGATCGACGGCCAGTAAGGGCAAATCGAGCGCCAAGGCCAATTCTTTCTCCAGCTCAGTGGAGTTGTAGCAAGTCATGTAGGCTTCGTCGGGCTTTATTTTTGCCTTAATGCGCTTCATCAGGCGCGGACGAGCCAGAATTTTTTCTGTAAGCGGTTGTAAGGAAGAGTCGTAGGTGGCAAATAGATCTAGGCGATCGCGCGCATGAGAGCTAGGAATTCCTGGCAGTAATTCCAGGTAATAATCCACAATGCTGGGATGCAGCGGCTGAGAGGTTACATAAATCACCCTGGTTTCAGGATTGCGCAGCCGAATTAGCGCAAACAGCAGCCGCTCTTCGTAATGATGAACCCCTTTCACTTTTGATAGCTCAGCTTGATCTAGACTCAGCGAAGGCACTACCAAAATCTGCCGAGGACTGCGGTCAAAGTCGTCAATTGAGTGCCAGCGATCCTTCAGATCGGCTTGTAGCTGATGAAATCGCTCGTCTCCAGATTGGCTCCCCTGAACACGACTAAGCGGAAGAGTAGCTTCGGCAATAACCATAAATAAGAACCTCTAGACAAGGAATCGAATGCGGCTTCAATCCGCTCTTTGATATCTGCTAATTTTCGACATCTGCTGATTAAAGCTTAATATGTGATGTCCTAACGCCCTCCCTCTTATAGATAGAATTCAGCTAGCCATCACTTAGCCGCCCACAAAAAAACCGGCGCAGTTGTTATACAACCACACCGGCTCGTTTCACTTAGGAGAAACAAAACTAAAAACTTCTTTAAAAATTTTAGGAGAGAGACCTACGGCTGGTCGGCCTGCAAATCCTGCTGAGGCTGCAAATAGGCAACCATTTGCTCTACGCCGCGCTGAATACGACGCGTGACCGTCATGGGGCTAACGCCAATCCGCTCAGCCACTTCCTTACGAGAAAGCCCCTTAAAAAACACATACTCAATCGCAGAGCGAGTTTTTTCCTCTAGCTGGTTCATTGCTCTTTGGATTTGCTGACGATCTTCTTCTAGACCCTGCAAAATGATGTAGTGCATATCTGGCAGAGTGTCGCCCAGCGTAATGCTCGAATCAATCTGGTGAGAAACCGTTGCATCTAGGCTCAAAGGCATCCGGTTCTTGTTAGCCATCTTTACCTGACGCCACTCTTGAACAGAGATATCAACCGCGTCAGCCATTTCAATATCAGTTGGCTGGCGACCATACTGGCGAATTAGCTCAGCCTGACATTTTTGGCCTGCTTTTTGCAGATCTTGCCAGCGGCGGGGAATTTTGACAGTAGTGCCGCGATCGCGCAAAAAGTGCAGCATCTCACCGCGAATATAAGGCACCGCAAAAGAGCTAAAGGCGCAGCCTTGGCCGGGGTCAAAGCGCTCGATAGAACGAATCAGACCGATGTAGCCAATTTGCTCAAGATCTTCGTAAGGCTCGGCGCACTGGTGGCTAACGCGGTGGGCAATCTTACGCACCAAACCGGCATTCAGTCGAACCAGCTCGTTGCGCAAACGAACCGAAGTGCGGTCTTGCTTGTACTCCATTAAAAGTTCCATACCGCGAGAGCGCAGCTTTGCCGATTTTTCGGACTTAGCGGTTGTGGTTGCAACCTTGTTTGCGCTGATAGCGGCTGAGCGAGTTGCTGTTTGAGAAGAAGCCATAATTTAGGAGCAGTGATTACTGCGTTGAAGCGGTATTGCGTGAATTAAGTTCATTCTCGGGAAGTGGCTTCTTTGCAACCATCGTTGAATTACGGTAGTGAGTGGGAACGCTCTCTAACTAACTGAGCAAATATACGCAAAACAGTACAAGCGCAACGCTTTCCTCAGGCCGCTTAAGCCCTTTATTAAAAAGGGTTTCAAGCTTTTTATCAGTAGATTCTCTGACCTCTAAAATTACTTCAAAAGTAATCGTTTTAATGGGGTGGGCGATCGCGCTAAGGCCCATTTAAAGGTGTTTTTCCACAGCACTTATACGGAAGTTGTTAACAACTTAAAGAACGCTTCCCCCTGTTAGAAATGCCGACAGAAAAATCTAAAACCTATTACCTCAGACATATTTTTCAGATATTTTCTTGTTCTGTTGATTGCCAATATCTGACTGCCAATATCGCAAGCTTTCGATTCTCAGGCGGAAACCCGTAATCGTTAGCAAACAGAAGATTGACTACACTAGAGAGCAAAGATTTTTGTTTACGTGTTTAGCAGAGGCTGACTTTAGATGAGCAACACTAGCAACTTCCGCAAGGCTATCCGCGATGCGCAGGGTCAGTCCTTAGTCGGGCCAAACGTCATTGCCAACGCATTACCCTATGTCGGCGGCGGACTCATTCTTACAGCCGCAGGCACATTAGGCGGCATGAGCGTACTGGCCAATCAGCCAGCGCTATTTATGCAAACCCTGTTAGTTGCCGTCATCGCAGAACTCGCTCTGTTTTTCGTGGCCCGGAGCGTAGCCATGAAAGGTAACAACGCCGTTGCACTACCCTTACTTTCAACCTACAGCCTGCTTTCGGGCTACACGCTAAGTGGCCTAGTGAATCTGGCAACCCAAACACCCGGCGTTGGGATAGAAGGCGTAGGCGTTGCGGCCCTAGCCTGTGGCGTGACCTTTATCGCCGCTCGCCCTATTGGATCTAACCTGTCCGAAGAAGACGGATTCGCACTCACAAAAACTGTGCAGCTCGGCATTCTAGCCCTGGTCGTAGTTATCATCGGACAGTTCGCCCTGAGCTTCTTTGGCGTGTACGCTCTCAACACGATTGAAATCGCGATTTCAGCGATTGGCGTACTCTTATTTGTGGGTGCTGCGGTTGTTGACTTTTTCGTCTTACCTCGTACCTACACCGACGAACAGGCCATTCCAGCCGCCCTGTCCATGTATCTCACTTACGTGAACCTATTTGTGTTCATCCTTAGACTCTTGATTGCGACCAACAGCAGAGACTAGAGGATACGACCGACCTAGCTTGACCCAGTAGAGTCAGCGCTGAATCAACAGACAACGAACCTTAAAAGGACTGACTGAAGCATCTCTGCAATCGGTCAGTCCTTTTTTACGGTCAGCGAATAGCGCTAAGCTATTGATCGTTCAATTCACTTGCCTTAACGACCTACCCAGATATGTTTGACACTTCCATCCTCAAGCGAGAACTTGAGTTGCTCTCTGAGCGCCTGGGCAAAGCTCAGGAATACCTTTGACGTTCCCGCGCTCAACGCCAAAATTAAAGACCTGGAGCAGCTCTCAGCACAACCAGACTTTTGGGACGACCAGGACAAAGCTCAAAAGCTGCTGCAAGAGTTAAATGAATACAAGTCAAATCTGGCTCAGTTTCGAGGTTGGAAGACTAGCGTTGGCGATTCGGAAGCGATTTTAGAGCTGCTAGAACTAGAGCAGGACGACTCGCTGCTTAATGAAGCCGAAAAGACCGTCAACCAGCTCAATCGCGAGCTAGATCAGTGGGAATTGCAGCAGTTACTTTCTGGGCCTTACGACAAAGAAGGCGCGGTAATTAGCATTAACGCCGGGGCAGGCGGAACGGATGCGCAGGATTGGGCAGAAATGCTGCTGCGCATGTACAGCCGGTGGAGCGAGCAAAATGGCTATCGGCTGACCCTGATGGAGAAGTCTGAGGGAGACGAAGCCGGATTAAAGTCGGTAACGATAGAAATTGACGGTCGCTACGCCTATGGCTACTTAAAAGGGGAAAAGGGAACGCATCGTCTGGTCAGAATTTCGCCCTTTAACGCTAACGGCAAACGGCAAACGAGCTTTGCGGGCGTTGAGGTGATGCCGATTCTCGACGAAGGCGTAGAGCTGAATATTCCAGACAAAGACCTGGAAGTAAAAACGTCGCGCTCTGGAGGCGCAGGCGGTCAGAACGTGAACAAGGTAGAGACGGCTGTGCGCATTACGCATTTGCCCACTGGCATATCGGTGCGCTGTACGGAGGAGCGATCGCAGCTCCAAAACAAAGAAAAAGCCATGACCCTGCTCAAATCCAAGCTGCTAGTAATTGCGCAAGAACAACGCGCTCAAGAAATCGCCGATATTCGCGGCGACATGGTCGAAGCAGCCTGGGGCAACCAGATTCGTAACTATGTCTTTCAGCCGTACCAAATGGTAAAAGACTTACGCACAAGCGTAGAAACCACTGCCGTCTCCGACGTGATGGACGGTGACCTGGAAGCCTTTATTCAAGCGTATCTACGCCAAGAGAACCAGCTAATTGAGACCGGAAATGGAACCGTTTAGTGGTTCAGCACTGAACAGCACTCGATCAGTTCTCAAAGGGACTTATTCTATTGTCTCAGCGGTAAACTGTAGTTAACACCTTACAAATAGACAACATGACAACCGACAAATCAGTAGTTGCTCAGCCAGATTCAAAGTCTTCTTTAGACGAGCCAACCCCAAGCTTCGTCAAGCTAGCTATGCGCAATATGGTTAAAAAGGGAGGCACGTCGCTTTATCACTTTTTTCTCTCCGCAGTCGCGCTGCTCAGCTTGTTTGTGGGCCTTGCATACCTTACGCGATAGCAAATAATGACGGTGACATCTACTAAAAGCGGGCTTCGGAATGAGCTTCAGAACGAAATTCAGACAGCAAATATTCAGGTAGAGGCGTTTGTCGAGGGGGCTTTGGTTAATGTGCCTGGGATTGCGATCGCCCAATACCAAACCTGGCTCACCCTCTGGCTAACCGAGCTAAATCCAGCCCTCTCACCCCTCAACGCCTACGAACTCAGCTTGCGCCTCACCACAGACGCCGAAATTCAGCAGCTCAACACAGATTACCGCCATCAGCCCAAGCCCACCGATGTGCTTTCTTTTGCCGCCTTAGAAATCGATTTTCCCGGTGCGGACGCAATCAATCAAGCGCAGCCGCTGTACTTAGGAGACATCATTATTTCTGTGGAAACGGCCCAAAGACAGGCAGATGAGCGCGATCGCACTCTCTCTCTAGAAATCATCTGGCTCACCGCTCACGGACTGCTTCACCTACTCGGGTGGGATCATCCAGACGAGCAAAGCCTAACCAACATGCTAGATCAGCAAGATCAGATGTTGGCTCTAATTAAAACCGAATTAACCTGATGGCGCACTTCATCAGGCGAATAGAGCTATAGGTCATCGATCTTAACTAAAACATCTAAGCGTCAGGGTCTGAGGTACATTAGCTTAAGAGCTGGGCAACGTTTAGAAGCAAATCGTCGTCATTAAGGCAGAGGTCATTCTCGCCTAGACCGTCATTACTGATAGCGACGCCAACAGGAATATCTGCGTATGTTCTCTCGTGATAGCCCTTCCTCCCGGAATCACAAACCTTCCCACAGCAGTTCAATGCGGGAGGAAAAACTGGCTCATCGCAACCGGACTCATTACAGAAAACCGCTTTACCGTAAATCCATGTCAGCAGAATCCCCCTCAGAGACACGCGGAAACAAAGTAGGTACGCAGCTAGGCGAAAAGCTGAAGGGTGAGTTGGGGGTGGAGCGATCGCAATCCTGGCAAATCGCGCCCGATCTCTTCACTAGCTTCAAATACGCCTGGGCTGGCATCTCCTACGCCTTCAAAACCCAGCGCAATTTCAGAGTCCATACAGGCGTCGGCATTCTGGCCATGATCCTCTGCTGGATACTAAACGTCAGCAATCTCGAAATCGCCGTTATTTGCCTCACCATTGGCGCGGTGCTAGTCATGGAAATCCTCAACACCGCCTTAGAATCACTCGTAGATCTCACCGTCGGCCAGACCTACCATCAGCTAGCTAAAGTTGCCAAAGACTGCGCCGCCGGAGCCGTGCTCATGGCCGCTATCGTCGCCCTCCTAATTGCCGCCCTAATCTTCGCACCGCCCCTCTGGACTAATCTACAAAACACGCTGCATTAACTAGGCCGCATCTCTTATGATTCTGGTTATTGATAACTACGACAGCTTTACGTACAACTTGGTGCAATATCTAGGCGAGCTAGGCCAAACCATGAGCGTCGCCAAAGACATCGAAGTCTATCGCAACGATCAAATCACCCTCGAAGAAATTAAGGCCAAAAAGCCAGACGGCATCGTCATCTCACCCGGCCCTGGCACACCAGACGACGCGGGTGTTTCCCTAGACATCATCGAGCATCTAGGCCCCCAGATGCCGATTCTCGGCGTTTGCCTGGGCCATCAAAGTATTGGTCAGGTCTTTGGCGGCAAGATTGTCTCTGCACCAGAACTGATGCATGGCAAAACGTCGCCGGTTAGCCACAAAAACACAGGCGTCTTTGAAGGCTTAGCCGAACCCCTAACGGCCACTCGCTATCACAGCCTAGTCATAGATAAAGACACTTGCCCCGACGTGTTAGAAATTACGGCCTGGGTCGCCGACGGCACTATTATGGGCGTCCGCCATCGCGACTATCCGCACATCGAAGGCGTACAATTTCACCCCGAAAGTATCCTCACAGAGTCCGGCAAAGACCTACTCAAAAACTTTTTGGCGCGGCTTGGATAACAGCAGACCGCTCCGACAAACTGGCCCAACTTGGTTACGCGGAACGTCACACCATGCGGCAGGATGGTGTGACCTACCTCAAGTTAAACCTGCCTCAGACGTTAAAAAAGATACGGTTGAAGACAATATGAAACGGCGACAACTGCTGCAATATGCCAGCGCAACCTTTGCCAGTACTTTGGGACTTGGACTAGCTTCTAGCTACCAGTCTTACCAAGCGCAGAGCGGTGCTCTCTCCATCACAGCCTTGGGCCACACCGCCTTCGTGTTCTCAGGCGGCGGTCAGAGTATCCTGGTCAATCCCTTCAAGTCCGCAGGCTGCACAGAAGGCTATGCCCAGCCTACCGTCGCTGCCGATCTGGTTTTGCTCAGCAGTCGCCTCTTCGACGAAGGCTTTTTAACTAGTCAATACGCCAACACGGAAGTCATTGATGAACCTGGCGACTATGCCATTAATGGACTCTCCATTCGGGGCATCAGCATGGCGCACGACCGTTTGGGCGGACGACGCTTTGGCGATAATGTTGCCTGGGCTTGGACACAGGCGGGCGTCAAAGTCGTGCATTTAGGCGGTGCGGCGGCTCCTATTACGGTTGAAGACAAGATCTTGATTGGAAAACCCGATGTGCTGCTTGTACCCGTAGGCGGCGGCCCGAAAGCGTATACGCCAGAGGAGGCGGTGGAAGCAGTGCGATCGCTCAACCCCAAAATCGTCATTCCCACCCACTACCGCACCGCAGCCGCTAGCAAAACCTGCGACATCGTCGGCGTCAGCGACTTCATCAAGTTGATGGCTGGCACACCCGTTACACAAGGCGATAATTTTCTCTCCGTCAGCGCTGGAAGTCTGCCTAGCAGTGGAATGAAGATCGAGGTTTTGAGCTATGCTTTCTAGGTAGAAAGTCTTAATCTTTTTTAAAGCATTTATGCATAGTGAATACCATCAGCGTCGGCAAACCGTATTAAACACAATCGGAGAGGGCGTTGCTATATTTTGTAGCGCCCCTACAGCCGTCATGCATAACGATGTGGACTATCTCTATCGGCAAGACAGCAACTTTTTTTACCTCACCGGCTTTAATGAACCAGGCGCAGTGATGGTGCTGACTGGCTCCCACGATAAACACAAGTTTGTTTTGTTCGTGCGACCCAAAGATCTGGAGAAGGAAACCTGGAGTGGTGTTCGAGCAGGCGTAGAGGTGGCCAAAAAAAAATACGGTGCCGATGAAGCCTATCCGATTTCGCAGCTAGAGGAACAGCTAGATCAGTACGTGATCAAGTCGCCTCGGCTCTATTACCACTTTGGTATAGACAACGCTTTTAATCATCGAATCATTCAGCTTTGGCAAAAGCTTCTGCGCCAGCGAACTAAAAAAGGGACAGGCCCGGTTGCCATTGAGGACGCTCAATTACTGATGCAGCAGTTTCGGCGGATTAAGAGTTCGTACGAGCTAGATAAGATTCGTCGGGCGATCGCAATTTCCGTAGACGCTCACAACCTAGCGCGCGAAATGGCCCGCCCTGGCATGTACGAATACGAAATTCAAGCAGCCATCGAGAACGTATTTCGTCAAGCAGGCGCACTGGGGCCAGCTTACCCCTCTATCGTGGCAGGCGGCGAGAACGCCTGCATTTTGCACTACGTAGAAAACAACCAGCAGCTTCAAGAAGGCGATTTGCTACTAATAGATGCAGGCTGCGCCTACGACTACTACAACGCCGATATCACACGTACCTTTCCCGTCGGCGAAACCTACTCAGAAGAACAGAAGATTTTATACGACTTGGTTTTAGAAGCTCAGCTAGCCGCAATCAAACAGGTAAAGGCTGGAAAGCCCTTCAACGAGTTTCACGATGCCGCCACCCGAGTCATCACCGCAGGCTTGGTCGAGCTGGGTTTGCTGCGCGGCGAGGTGGACAAACTCATCGAAGAGAAAAAGCACAAAGCGTTCTTTATGCACGGCACCGGACACTTTTTGGGCTTAGATGTCCACGATGCTGGAATCTTGAGAAATGGGGACAAAACCTGGAAACCCTTTGAAGTCGGCAACATTGTGACCGTAGAACCAGGCATTTACATCTCGCCACACTACAAGCCCGCAGACCCCGAGGAAGGCAAAAAGGAAGATCCGCAGCCCGAAGTGGAAGTACGGTGGAAGGGCATCGGCATTCGCATAGAAGACGATGTACTCGTTACCGCAACCGGCAATGAAGTACTTACCACCGCAGTCCCCAAAGCCTTCGGGAGATCGGCCAAGCAGTTAGCCATCAGTCATTGATTATCAAGGTTTGGTATTGACCCACTGATGGTTGCTTTTTATGCGAGTGGACGATCTATGGTCAAAATGTAGCCTCAGATTTCAGCAGCCATGGTTTTGAGAAATCGCAAGTGCGCTGTGGCCTATGCTAAATTTCGCGCTTCAAATATAAAGGCAACTTGTTACGTCCCGTCGGAACCAGGGCAGGCTAGTAAGCGGAACATTACGGCCATCGCTACATTTCTAGATGTATACCTTACTAGATTTACACCTTCTAGATTTACAAAGTGCTGACGAACCCTCACAGTACTAAAGGTTAAAGTTCATCAGTTCGTTCATTCGGTATCAAGGAATCCATGGTGAGATTGAATCGTCTACTGCCCAGCTTGACTTTGGTAGGAGCGCTCATGCTAGCGTTACCCGCAGAAGCAGCTAGGCTACAGTCCTGGCGGTTTGACACCGAAGAGAACAAGCTCACTTTTACCACTGACGATAGCGTAGAACCAACTGCTCAGCTCATCTCTGGGCCGACTCGTCTAGTCATTGATCTGCCTGGAACCTCCTTGTCTCGCCCAGAAACTCAGGCGATGGACGGTGCGATTAAAGAAATTAGAGTTAACGAATTCGAAAATGACACTACTCGAATGGTGGTGGAATATAACGACGGCTACACAGTAGACCCTAACCAGGTACAGGTGCGTGGTGAAGATGCTCGTCGGTGGACAGTGCAATTACCGGATGCGATCGCCCTAGAAAACAAAGACTCAAATAACACACCCGCTGCCCCCTCTAGCCGCAACGCAACCTCAGAGAACCGCGTCAGCAACAAACCCGTACAGGGTGAAAACACCCGTATTCAGGCCATAACAGCCACCACCGAAGGCTTTTTTATCCGAACAGTCGGCGAAGAAGCCAACGTCAGCATTGAGCGCTTCGAGGAAAACGGCCAACGTTATATCACGCTCACGTTCGATCAAACTGCCGTAGCCCTAGGCGTCACCGGCGCTAGGCTCCCTAACAATCGCTACAGCATCCGCAGTTGGGACATCAACCAAACATCCGCCAGCCCAGCTAAAGCAGAGGTGACGCTCGCCCTAGACGAAGCTAGCCCAGACTGGGACATTTCCACCCTTTCTGGGGGTGTTCTCGTTCAGCCCAAAGAGGTTTCTATCAGCAGTGTCCCTGATGCTGGCAGATCTAGTACGAGTACGGCGACAGCCATCGGATCAGATCGGCAGACAGCCGCCGTACGTCAGCTTGATGCAGGCGAACTCCCTTCCGTACCCAACGGTCGATTTACCGTCGTAATTGATCCGGGCCATGGCGGCAGAGATCCTGGTGCAGTCGGCATTGGCGGTCTGCAAGAAAAAGTCGTCGTTAATGATATCGCCCCTCGGGTAGCCGAAATCCTGCGAGAGCAAGGCGTCAATGTGGTCATGACCAGAGAAAGCGATATTGAAGTTGACCTGGCCCCTCGCGTTGAGACTGCCGAGCGAGCTAACGCGTCTATCTTTGTCAGCATTCACGCTAACGCCATCAGCATGAGCCGCCCTGATGTCAACGGGCTAGAAACCTACTATGCCTCTGCCCCTGGACAGCAGCTAGCTAATACAGTTCACGACACTATATTAAGGGCTATGGGAATGCGCGATCGCGGAGTTCGCACGGCTCGCTTCTACGTTATTCGCAATACATCCATGCCCGCGATTCTGATTGAAACTGGTTTTGTAACCGGATCAGAAGACGCACCCAACATGACCAATCCAGAATGGCGCGATCGCATGGCTGAGGCGATCGCGCAAGGCATCCTGCTACATCTCCAGCGCGGACTCTAGCACTGTAAAACTATCCCTCAGCGCTCTATTTCTTCTCAGGGTGCTGAATCGCCTCGCAAGCAACGCCCAAACGCCCTAGCGCATGAATCATCTGGTGCAGTCGCCCAAAGTTGCGCTGATTAAAGTGCATCGCCAGACGAGGCAAGTTCTCAGTTCCATCCTGCCGCTCCTGCGCAAAAGCAGACACCTCACGAATTTGCCCAGTTACTAAAAGATCAGAGAACTCATCGTTTAGCTGATCAATCGCCCCCTCACACAGCGGCGCTTTTAGCCGAATCACCAATTGGCCGTCCACGTAGCGGCTAGAGTGATAAACTCGGTAAAAGCTCTCAATATGTTGCAGGGCATCATCCAATCCAGTCGTCAAATAATACAAACTGGCATCATCCGGGCTAATCAATGCCTGGTCTAGTAGCCGACCGCGCACATATCGATCCCAGTCTTTCCAATAGCCCCCGCCCGGACGGTCGATGAGCACTAGGGGCACCAATCCGGCTTTGCCAGTTTGCATCAGCGTCAATGCTTCAAAGGCTTCGTCTTGGGTGCCAAAACCGCCTGGGAAAAGGGCGATCGCATCACTCTCCTTCAGAAAAAATAGCTTACGCGTAAAAAAGTACTTAAAGTCCAGCAGCTTAGAATCTCCCGTCACCACCGGATTTGCCCCTTGCTCAAAGGGTAGCTGAATATTCAGACCAAACGAATTATCCCGTCCGGCCCCCTCATTTCCCGCCTGCATAATGCCACCGCCAGCCCCCGTGATCACCATAAAGCCTTCTTTTACAACACGCCGAGCAAACTCCGCCGCCATCTTATACTCAGGCAAATCGCTTAGCGTTCTGGCCGAGCCAAATATCGTCACCTTACGCGTATGGCGATAGGGATAAAAAGCCTTAAACCCGCCCTCCATATCCAGCAGCGAATAGCTCAAAATCTTCCAGTCTAGCCGCTCCGCTTCCTGGCTACTCATACGCACTAGCGTTTCAAAAATCTGCCCAATCACCTCGCCATTTTCCAAATTAGGCAAATTCTCCAAAACTCTCAGCACATCAGACCGTAGATCTTTGTTCTGGGTACTGAGATAACTGCCAATAGGACGATTCGGATCGAAGGTACTGTTCATGTGCGTTGGCTCAGCCTCCTACAAGAGAGGGTCGCAATAGTGGTTAATTTGGCTACATTCTATAGCAAACGTCGGATGCATTCGAAGAGATACAAACGCGCAAAAAGAGGCTCCGACCATAGCCAGAACCTCTTTTTACAATACTAATTTAGCCGTTAATCCGGCAGTTAGTCCAACCTAGAAACCGCCAACCTAAAGATATTTCTCAAGCGTGTTTGCCAAAGTTGTCTTGGGCACAGCACCTACCACCATATCGACTCGCTGCCCACCCTTAAATATCATTAGCGTAGGAATGCTGCGAATACCATACTGGCTAGCCACGCTGGGGTTTTCATCCGTGTTGACCTTAACCACCTTAACCTTGCCATCGTACTGTTCAGAAATTTCTTCTACCACGGGGGCAACCATGCGGCAGGGGCCGCACCAAGGTGCCCAGAAGTCCACCAAAACCGGGGTTTCGCTTTCCAAAACTTCTTGCTTAAATGTCGAATCTGTGACCTGTGCGGCTGACATTCTTAAATATCCTTGTCATCGTATGAATCGATCTTACCATAGCTAAAACCTGTCCCCGCACGTCTATATCTACAGATTTTTATCGGCTACTTTCCACAGATACACCTCAAACAGTTTTGCAGGTATATCTTGCTTGCATACAGCTCACCTACAATGCAATCTGCCGGGTCACTTTAAAAGGAACCGCCCAAGTCCGAAGACTCGGGCGGAGTATGGTGTGAGGAGTGAACGGAAACTTGCGTCTCCGCTTCCTCCTAATTGTAAGAGACTCTTACAAATTTGCCACCGATTTGAGCCAAGATCAGAGATAAGTCTTAAAACTTGCCCATTGCTAGCTTACAAAGTACGCATAATACGCATAATTTGGTAATGGCACAAAGCTATTTTACATAGCGCTACCGTAAAACTACTGAAGAATAGCCGTTACTTACCCATTCCAAGCTGCTGAGCTTTCTGATACACCTTGCCTTCAGTTAGCAGAGAAGGGGCGATGACCACCTCTACCTGCTGCATCTCTTTGATCGTTCTAGCTCCTAAGGTGCCCATGCTAGTTTGCAGTGCACCCTTAAAGTTATGGGTGCCATCGTCTAGTCCAGCAGGCCCGCGCAAAATCTGTGCGAGGGTGCCAGTGGTGCCGACTTGAATACGCGTCCCTCTAGGCAGCACTGGACTCGGCGTCGCCATCCCCCAGTGAAACCCACGTCCAGGGGCTTCTTTCGCCCTGGCAAACGGGGAGCCCATCATGACGCCATCTGCACCCGACGCAATACATTTACAAATATCGCCGCCAGTGACTAAGCCGCCATCAGCAATAATCGGCACGTACCGACCTGATTCTTTTTGGTAATCGTCTCTAGCTGCCGCACAGTCAGCTACCGCAGTCGCCTGAGGGACGCCAACGCCTAACACACCCCGAGAGGTACAAGCTGCACCTGGGCCAATGCCCACCATTACACCAGCGGCCCCTGCTTTCATGAGCTGTAAGGTAACTTCGTAAGTCACGCAGTTACCTAGTAAGACCGGCATCGGCATTTCTTCGCAAAATTTCGCTAAATCTAGTGGGTCAATAGAGTCAGGAGAACTGTGATCTGTAGATACCACCGTTGCCTGCACAAAGACCAAATCGGCCCCGGCATCGGCCACCGTTTTACCAAACTTAGAAGCCCCTGCTGGCGTTAGGCTCACTGCCGCCACGCCACCTTGCGATTTAATCTCTTTAATTCGCTTTTCAATCAGTTCTGGCAACACCGGCTTAGCGTAGATATCTTGCATCAGCGGCACAAACTCTGTTTTGCCAACAGATGCAATCCGATCTAACACCGGGTTAGGGTCTTCATAACGTGTTTGAATACCCTCTAGGTTGAGTACGCCCAGCGCACCCAAACGAGAAAGCTCTACTGCCATTTTTACATCTACTACCCCGTCCATCGCGCTGGCAATGATCGGAATATCCCGACTCACACCGCCAATTTCCCAACTGGTATCAGCTAGCTGCGGATCTAACGTTCTCAGTCCAGGAACTAAGGCGATTTCATCAATTCCGTAAGCGCGTCGCGCTGTTTTACCCCGACCAATTTGAATATCCACGTCCGTACTTTAATCCCTAGAAGCATCTAGCTAGAGTAGCAAAGAAAGAAATCTATTGCGTATCGCGTTTTAGCAGCGGTATTAGAAAATACGTTAGTAGAGACCGCCGGTATAGCGTTCCACAAACCGCTTAAGATGGTTAGACGCGGTTGCGAGAATGCGGTTTCGATTCTGTCGCTGTTTGCGCTTCTAACTGCTATCTGACAGCTCGACTTCTGTCTAACAGCCCGAACTCTTGTTTGGTTTATCCTTCTAGCGATCGCCCCTCCCTGTGAACATCTCGTCCCTTCAGTTCTTCAAAAATCTCAGAGCAACTAATCGTCAGTTCGCGGTCATTGGGCTAGGTCGCTTTGGTCGGGCCGTTTGCCTCACCCTACATGGCATGGGCTACGAAGTCATGGGCATAGATTCAGACGAGAATCGGGTGGCGCAGGTACTAACCGACCAGCTAGCGGCCCATGCCGTACAGCTAGATTCCACTCAGCCTTCTGCCCTCATAGAAGCGGGCATTCCCGACTTTGACACCGTGATTATCGCGATTGGCAACTACGTCCAAGAAAGCATTATCACGACGCTGAACGTTAAAGAAGCTGGCGTACCTAACGTAGTTGCCAAAGCCTCGTCTGAGATTCATGGCAAGCTGCTCGTGCGAGTAGGGGCTGACCATGTGGTATTTCCGGAGCACGAAATGGGCTGCGAATTAGCGCGATCGCTCACCCGACCCGGCATTCTAGACCGCTTCGAACTCGACCCTGACCACAGCATTGTAGAAGTCATGGTGCCGCAGTCTTTCGATGGCAAAACCATCATGGAAATTGATCTGCGCAACCACTACGGACTTACGCTCATGGCCCTTAGCCGCGAGAACGCCAAGCCAGACGACCACGACAAGTTCATCATCAACCCCAGTCCGGTTACCCGCTTCAAAAGCGGCAGCTTAATGGTCGTCATTGGAGATAACAAAGGCATCGACAAACTGCCGGTTTAAGCATTGCGAATTAGCAGCTATGAAAATTATCGGACTGATCAGCGGCACCTCGGTCGATGGCATCGACGCCGCGCTTACAGAAGTATCCGGAGAGGGGTACGCGGTTGAAGCCAAACTTATCAAGGGCATTACCTATCCTTATTCGGATGAAGTGCGATCGCAAATTCTCGCCCTATGTGCCGACCAGCCGATTACGCTAGCGGCCCTAGCAGATCTCGATGACGCGATCGCCCAGCACTTCATCCAGGCCATTCAGTCGCTCAACACAGACCTATCCACCGTTGACCTCATCGGCTCGCACGGCCAAACCCTTCACCATCGTCCGCCAGCCGTTCGCAATGGTAATAAACGTCTTGGCCACACCCTTCAGCTCGGTCGAGGCGATCTGATTGCTCAGGCCACCCGCTGCACCACTATCAGCAATTTCCGCGTCGCCGATATTGCACTAGGCGGAGAAGGTGCGCCGCTCGTCCCGATCATTGATGCCTGTTTGCTTAGCCAGCCTGATCGCGACTTGGCCGTTCAAAACGTCGGCGGAATTGGCAACGTGACTTATTTGCCGCCCTGGGACAGAAGCGATCCAGCCCAATCACTGCCCGAAGGCATCAAAGGATGGGACACTGGCCCTGGCAACGCGCTGATCGATTGGGCTGTAGCAACGCTTTCGAACGGCCAGAAGACTTACGACAAAAATGGAGAGTGGGCCGTAGCGGGTACGGCCTCTCAAGCGCTGATTGATCGGTGGCTAGAACATCCCTTCTTTCTATCGCCACCGCCGAAATCGACCGGCAGGGAACTTTTTGGAGCTGCCTACGCTCAGCAACACTGGCAAGAAGCCAAGCAAGCGGGTCTTACAGAAGCCGACTTCATCGCTACGCTGACCGATTTCACAGCGGCCACTATTGAGCTAAGCTATCGAAAATTTCTGCCGAAAATTCCCACAGAAATTCTCATTGGTGGCGGCGGCAGTCGAAATTCGTATCTCATGGGCAGGCTCCAGCAGCGTCTACCCAACGCGACAGTTAGCTCGACCGAAGCAAGAGGACTTGATGCCGATTATAAAGAAGCGATCGCCTTTGCAATCCTTGCCTACTGGCGCATTCACAACATACCCGGCAACCTTCCCAGCGTGACAGGAGCCGCCCGACCCTGCTTACTGGGCGAACTCTGGCAACCGTAGTGGGCACTCTAGGCCCACTATATAGAGAAAGGATAGCGCTGTGTCTCACAGCTTTTTACTCGAACCTGGCAAATGGAAGTTGCAGGGCAGTTGGCTCACCCGAGAAACCTTACCCACGCCGGTTGAAGGAAAACTTCTAGTCGCCTGGAAACAAGCCAACTGCTTTCAGGTTGTCACCAAACTCTCCTTTCCAGAAAACGATCAAGCAGACATTATCATCAAATCGCGCGGACGAATGACCGACCACGAGCGCCAATACACGTTCGTTCTACAGCACAATTTACTAGGCCAGGTAGAAGGAGAAGGCTGGATCGCCCCAGAATCGATCATTCAGCGCTACTGGGGCCTCAGTGACAAACAGCACCGCACCGGCTTTGAAACGCTCCGACAAATTAGCCCCGACCAATACCACTTCTCCGGCGGCATTATGGCAGGCCACTACCTCACCAGCACCCTAGAAGCCGAACTCACTCGTCAAAGCTAATGCTTTCTCAGGAGTCCACCTCGGTTAACATCTCCTACAATCAGCCCCATCATTCAGCACTCATCATTCAGCCCTCATCACTCCGCAATTAATGCCATCGCATGTCAGATCCCAACACTGGTCGCAAAATATCTAATCGGTACGATCTGATAGAACCTATCGGGCAGGGATCTATGGGCAAGGTTTATCTAGCCGCCGACTCGCTATTGGGCGACGTACCGGTTGCGGTAAAATTTCTCTCGCAAACCATGCTCAACGAGAACATGCGCACCCGATTCTTTCGAGAAGCCATGACCTGCGCTCAGCTCGGGCAAAAAAGTATGCACGTCGTCCGCGTTACAGACTACGGACTCAACGAAGACAATGTTCCTTTCTACGTGATGGAATATTTAAAAGGAGATAGCGTAGGCCGATTGATCAGGAAACAGCCGCTGCCCGTTCCTCGGTTTCTCGGGATCGTCCGCCAAATTCTATTAGGGCTACGAACCGCCCACAACGGCATTCTGATAAAAGGTGAGGCCGTACCGATTATTCATCGCGATATTAAACCTAGCAATATTATTGTTACCTCCGATCCTTTTATGGGGGAGCTGGTAAAGATTTTGGACTTTGGAATTGCTAAGCTTTTACAGGCAGGTAGCGAGCAAACCAGCACATTCATGGGGACATTGGCCTATGCATCGCCCGAGCAAATGGAAGGCCGCGAGCTAGACAACCGATCAGACATCTATAGTCTGGGCGTGATGATGTACCAGATGCTTTCGGGTAGCTTGCCAGTAAAGCCCGATAACAATACATTTGGCGGCTGGTACAAGGTACATAGACTCTTACAGCCCAAGTCGCTCTCTGAGTTTGAGTTAGAGCTGAAGGTGCCCAAGGCGCTAGAAAATATTGTGATGGCTTGTCTGGCTAAGCAGCGGGAGAACAGACCCGACAGTATCCAGCAGGTAATAGATGCGATCGCCCCTCTAGCAGATCGCTTTGGCTCCGGCTTACAAATCTCTCAGCGCATCAACACCACGCTCTCTAAGCTACCGGTTGTTAAAGAAATACAGCCAAAGAAAGCACTGAAGCTGGCACCTGAAAAAAAGGAAAGCTTTCAAGAAGACAGTTCAGAGCATTACAGTTCAGGGCAGTACAGCTCAAAACAGTACAGACAGAAACAATATAGAGAAGAACTCAAAGACGAAAGCCGAGAGGCTGCTCGAAGCGCTGTACAAGTCCTAGAGCCACCCGCTATAAATAGCTTTTATCTAGAGCAGAAGTGGCCAGCCGAAATGCCAGTTGCCCAAATTGTCTTTCCACGGTTGCTAGAAAAAGGGTCAGAGCTGCTGCCGACACTGTGGGCCATGATGCCTAAAGCTGAAATAGAAATGCGAACGGGCAACACGCGCTACAACAACTTTATGTGCACAATGGCCCCGCATCCCATGGTGCTGTGGCTGACCGTGCTTTACAACAAAGTACAGGGACCGCGTTGGCTACCTTGTTATCTAGATTTTAAAGCGGAAGAAGCGCAGCAAATTCTAGCGCGACTTGCAGACGCTCGAAAATATCACCTGATGTTTTTTGAAAAAGAGGATAGCAATCGCTGCCAACATGTTCAGCCGATTAATGTTGCGGCGAGCCAGCGCAAATTATTTCAAGATTGGACAATCGCAGCTCGCACCTTCCCAACTGGCAACCCTCAAGACAGCAAGGACCTGCTGAAGCGGGAACTAGAAAATAACCTCAAGCCTAAAATTCTAATGAACTTCGAGTCGATGCACTCCGATGCTAGCCCAGGCATGGACTCTTCCTTAGGTTTTTGATGCCTTTTTGAGGCTGATTTTTTAGCAGCGGAACTAGCCGTGAGGAAAGTGAATAATGGGATGCCAGCAGGCTCTTAGCATAGAGGTTGTAAAACTGGGCACCGTTAGCTTTAGCAAGTTGCCACTTTTACCAGAGCAGACGGCGATCGCGCTAATATCGTGCATCTCACCCGACTTCATTATTTCTTCTAGCGGCGAACCCATGCGCACTTCCGTCTCAATTTCAGTGCCCATGCCCGATAGCTCCGCTTTCACCTCATTGAGATTAGCCTGAGCTGCTTTTTCCGGATTGTTTCTAGACAATCGGCCGCCCCCATCTACTACCCAGCAGAGCAAGCAGGTCTCTAATGCCCCTTCTGGGTCGGACTGAATCTTAGCCTTGATGCTGCTCGCCAACATCTTAGCGCTGTCGCTGCCGTCGTAAGGCAACAGCAAATACTCAAACAGATGCTGACAGCGCTGCGATAGCTCGGTCTCGCGATAAGTAGACACTAGCTGAGGTCGCATAATTAAAATGGGCACATCCACCTTATCGGCAATCTCTAAGGTCGTGCTGCCAAATAGCTTTTCGTTTAGCGCCGAGCGCGTCGGCATCCCCGAGAACATAATGTCTGGCTTGTACTTCTTAACGGCCCTGACAATATTTTCCGACGCCCGACCCGAAGTAATCTCAATTTCAACGGTTGTTCCGGCGGGCACATTGGACTCGGCGATCGCCAAAACTTTCCGAGCCTGACTCATTTTCTCCTCATCCGCACAGGGAATTTCTCTAGAAGTCATCAGCGGCACGTTGTGGAAAAATACAATGTGCTCCATGCCGCCCTTGGCCAAATCGGGCACAAAATTGGCTAGGCGCTGAAGACTGTCCGTAAAGTCAGTACAAATGAGCACACGCTTAAACATAAAATTGCCCCAATAAAACGCCGCGAACAAAACCGCTATACAACAGTATCATCCCTCAAAATGATAAACAGTAGGGAGGAAAACTATCGCGGTATCGCCAGGGCGAGCGCAGTTATGTTGTCCCGCCCGCCCTGAGCCTTGGCAGCTTCTATCAGCGCCGCCACAGCTTCCTCGCAGGTGCCAGCAGACTGCATATGCCCAATAATCGCATCGCTCTACAGTTCTTCTGTCAAACCATCACTACAAAGCAGTAGGCGATCGCCCGACTCAATATCCAGTTGCTGCGTCTCCACCAGGCGCAAATCACCACGGCCCACACATTTAGAAAGCATATGCCGCCACAGATGCGTCTGGCGCTGCTCTGGCAATAGGTTGCCTTTGGTAATAGCTAGGTTTATCCAGGTATGGTCTTGCGTCACCTGAATAAAGCCGCTTTCTCGCAGAATATACAGCCGCGAATCACCCACATGGGCGCACCAAAACTGACCGCCTCGGTACATTAGTAGGATTACTGTGGTGCCCATATCAGCCATTTCTGGGCGCTGCTGCTCGTGTAAAACAGCATCATTAGCAGCTAACACGGCGGCTTCTAGTAGTTCTGAAGACAGGCGATCGCTCACCCAATGCTCGTATAAATAGCCCTCAATCACCTCAGTGGTCAGCCGACTCGCCTCCTGACCGCCCGCATGTCCACCCATTCCATCTGCCACAATAAACAAATTGCCAGCAGGCGACAGATAATAGCTGTCTTGGTTGGTCGCCCTTTGTAGCCCCGTATCGCTAAGGCCCGCAAACGCCCAGTCGGGTAAAGAAGCACTCATAAAAGCGAAATTAGGGATCTAAGGCATTCTGTCCGCTTTCGCAATGCGCAACAGCAGCCGGACGAAGATAATGCCCGTAATCGTCGCGATAACGCTCATAATCACAGCGGGCGCTACCAGCTCAAAAATGGTGAATATCGTTGCCGAGAGCGTAAACGTACCCACCAGCAGCGCGTAGCTATTAGCCAAAGACAAGTCGCTGTTTCGGCGCATGATGCGATCGCTCTCAATCGAACGCACCCGAACTCTAATATCTCCTCTATCTAACCGATCAAGCGTATCCTCAATCCGCTGAGGCAAACTCAAAGCCGAGGAGCCAACCTTGGCCGCCTGCCGACTAATCTCACCCAAAATACCGTTGGTCTCACTTGGACTACCGTTCGTCATAAGCTCAGTTGCGTAAGGTTTAGCTGCTTCCATAAAATTGAAATCGGGATCGAGTCCCTTGCCGACGCCTTCTAGCGTAGAAAAGGCTCGCATCACAAAGGTGAACGTAGCCGGGAATCGAAAAGGCTGATCGTAAGCCACCGCATAAAGGTCATCGCTAATCGCCGCGACTGACTGCTCCTCAAACGGCTTATCCATCATATTGTCAAGAATATACTGAATCGAACGGCGCACAGGCCCCATATCGTCGATTTCAGCTAGCGCTCCTAGCTCCACTAAAGACGTCATCACCTTTCCCGCATTCCGCTGCGAAATACCGACAAAGGTATCCATCAGACGAGCGCGCGTCACCGCTGGAATTTGGCCCATCATGCCAAAGTCGTAAAAGATCAACGTTCCATCCGGGTCTACGGCAATATTGCCAGGATGCGGGTCGGCATGGAAAAACCCATCGGTCAGCAGTTGCCGCAAATAAGCCTCAGCGCCAAGCCGAGCCAGTCGCTTGCGGTCTAACCCAGCAGACTCAATCGCCTCGTAATGGCTAATTTTAATACCGGGCATGTACTCCATGGTCAGCACACGCGGCGAAGTGTAGCGCCAGTAAATTCGAGGCACCCTTACCCAATCTACGCCGCGAAAATTACGCCTGAACTTGTCGCAATTTCGGCCTTCGTGCAAAAAGTCAATTTCTAACCAGAGCAGCCGACAGCACTCTGCATAGACACCCATCCAGTCGCGGCCTTTGCCCCATTCTTTATGATTTTGAAAATATTGAGCAATCCCTTTCAAAATTGAGAGGTCAATCTCAAATAGCCTGCTTAGGCTAGGCCGCTGAACTTTAACGACAATCTCTTCACCCGAGTGTAGCTGAGCGCAGTGAACCTGACCCAAGCTAGCAGCGGCAATAGGCACGGTATCAAAGCGCTGATACAGTTCCGATAGCGGGCGGCCAAAGTCGGTTTCTATGGTGGTCTTTACCTGCTCGTAGCTAAAAGCAGGCACCCGATCTTGCAGCTTAGACAGTTCTGCAACATATTCAATCGGAAAGAGGTCGGCTCTAGTAGAAAACAATTGACCAATCTTGATGAATGTTGGCCCCAGACTTAGACAGGTTTCGCGTAGCCAAACCGCAATTTCCTGACGGCGTATTTTTTGCTTCTCTGGTGTGATTGGGCCGCCATAGGTCCAGGCTTTGTTGTATAGCCAACGCTTAGCCAGTAGCTTAAGGACAAAAGACCAAATATCAATAAAGCGTTGGGGTCTAGAATAGCTGCCTTTATTCCAGCGATAGTCGCCATCGCGGTACGAGCTGCCACTGTAAGGAACAGGCGTATCCGTTACCAAGGCGCTGCTTTGAGTCGTATTCTTTTGAATCGGCTCGTCTTTGATCAGTTGGTTCGCCTCAACGCGAGCCGCAGGCATAGTAGGAGCAAGCTCTACATCATCAGAATCCCTACGAACAGTCGCACCGTTAGAACTAGCAATCTCTTCTAAGGATGAATGATCGGAGGACTCCCGCTGATGAGAGGTGCTGTTCTGAAGAGGGACAGAAGAGGCTGTAGATTTACCGTTCGAGTTGATATTAGCACTGCCGCCGCCAGCGTCGTTGGCGTCAGCTTTGGTGGAGCTGCGTCTGTGCGCCGCGTCACTCGCAGGAGGCACAGGCAACGCTGACGAATCTGCTGGCGTTGCGGGCTGAGAAAATGACTCACTTTTTGGGGGCACGGCAGACACGTAAAACTTCCTGAGGTGACATACTTCCGACGCTGACTCTAGGAGTACAGCAGGGGCATCTTAGCTCACGCACCACAATTCAATGAGTGCCGCATAAGAGCTTTCCTACTTCATCTGGTCTGGCCTAGCTGCGAGCAGCTCCGGTTAGATCCCATCCACAGGCATTTTTTCAGCGTTCAGGCAACGAACTATTTTTATGCTTCTATTTTAACGCAGATAAGCGGCTAACGCTTTGCCGCTCTTGACTTTGTGCTGGACGCTCACTGACTTAGCTAGACTTTGGCTAAAGTCTAGCTAAAACTTAAGTAGAAAGAGACTAGGGTGACTGGCGATACTGCTGTATAGCAGCTCTTACTTGAGCCACTTCGGCTCTGAGATTGTCTATAGTAGCCTGCAAGTCTTCAGTATCTACAGAGGCACCGGTTGAGGTGGCAGAAGAGCCAGCCGTAGCTTGTTCGGCACCCGCATCCGCTTTCTCTTGCTCTGCTCTAGCCATCACTTCTTCAGTGAACTGACGGAAGTATTCACGCTGCTCGGCGTCAAACTTTCCCAGCTTGCTCAAGCCGTCGCTTACCAAATGTTCAGCGCGATCGCTCACAGCCGCTGCCAGCGCCCGTCCGACAAAAAAGGCTTGCAGCATTGGATTACTCATAAAAATTCACACACTTTCTCTAAAATTATAAACGCCCTTTAGTCAGTTCTGACAGGTTAATCAGCATTCTAGCTACAGGTTAGCAGGCGACGACGAGTAGCCTACGCATAGCTCAGCAACAAAATTAGACGGCCAATCGAGCTGACTGACGGTTGACTAAACGGCTGGTGAGGGGAGCGATCGCAATCCATTAAAAGCAGAAAAACTGACCTTGATAGCAGATCAACTACTGCCGCTCCCCATCGTAGTATGCGTCACTACTCTCTATCGGTTCGTCTGCCGGAGGGTAGTAGTTATCACCATAGCCCTCGCTATAGTCACCGTTGTTGTCATATTCGTTAGCGTAGTTTCCTAGCTCATCAACCGGATCGCCCTGAGAATTTTCGTCGTAGGGCAAACTGCGCTTAGATTGACCTGATTCACGCTGTCTGAGACCACTCAGATCGGGCCCTTTTTGCAGCAGATCGAGCGGGGCCGTCGTACGCTGGCGACCGTTTTCTCGGGCGGCAAATGCGTCAAAGGTCGCTGTGTCTGTCGGTTCAGAGTCTACGGTAATTTCAGTATTGAGCGAGTCACCAATGGGGCTACTCTGGTTGCTATCAATCGGGGCAGCGGGTTCGAAGGTGAGGATAGTAGCGTCTGCTGAAGCGGCCTCTGAAGTCGCGCGATCGCCACCCTTTACAGACTCGTTCTGGCCCCCCGGAAGATAGCGCGAGTCTGCCGTTTCCTGCGGTAATTCCGGCGTCCAGTTAGACAGCGCAGGGAACGTTTGCAGCGGACTTAAAAAACGAGCGTCGGAAGAGTTCGTTAAAGAAAACCGTAGAAACGCGCCGCTACACAGACCGACTAGCCCTGCTAAGCCAGCCGTAATCAGCAGAGCCTGTGAAAGGGTCAGCGGTTCGGACAATGCCGACTTTGACCGTTTACGAGCATTCATTTTAGAAGGTGACAAGGACATAGCAGGCTCGTGCTTAGATAGGTGGAGCGCTTTCAGCCTGGTTCTGATAAGTCTAGTTATCAGAGATATTCAGAGACCTAAGATGGCGCGTAATGGGTCAAAACGTAATTTTCTGCGGCCTGAAGCGTAGTCAGTTCGCCATCTAGCGTAAGCTGATGGACTTTGGTGAGAATGGTGCGAAACTGCGGGCCGGGTCGTAAACCAAGCCGTTTTAGAGTAGCACCATCCATGAGTGGCGTAACCTGAGATAGCTGCACTATATATTGCCAAATTTGCGGGCCGAGTGTGTGGGGATGGCGATCGCCCATCAGCAGCAATTCAACCGGTTCGTAGCCCGCGAGCAAAGAATATACCTGACTGGGCTGCTTAGCCTGAGGCAAATGCTCCAGCAAGTGAGCTTCCCACGAGTGGATATTTTCAAGTCTACGAAGACTAGCAGCTCCCAAATCGAGGTTACTCGCGACTCGAACCGCCGCTTTAGACGGCAACTGTAATAGCAGTAGCTCTAGCAAAATAAGCCACCGGGTCTGACTTACCGCGAGTACGAGGCCAGTTCTTTTAACGTCAGGCTGACGATTCTGAGCCATTTTTTTATCGGCTGGGCTAGTCGCGAATCTTACCAGCCACCGGTCTAGCCGCCGTAGCTGTCGCCAAATCGCAGGCGATGGCTGAAGCTTGCTATCGAGACAGGCAAGCGCACCTAACCGATCTATTTCTCGCAGCGAAGATTCCCAGCCGTTTGCCTGTAGCAAGTACTTTAGCTCTGATTTGAGGCGACTTTGTAGCGCTGGCGTTTTGGCTGCGATCGCCTGCATTCGGGCATAAACGCCGCTACTAATAGCCGTCCGAATAAACCGCTCGGTTTGCCCTTCAATTGAAAATTCGAGTCTCGTCGCAAACCGCACGGCTCTAAAAATTCGAGTCGGGTCTTCAATGAAGCTATTGCTATGAAGAACGCGAACCTGGCGTCGCTGCAAATCTATCCAGCCGTCAAAAAGATCGAGCAAGTGTCCGATGGGTGAACCCTCTAGCCCCTGATTGAGGCGAATAGCGATCGCGTTAATCGCAAAATCTCGGCGATAAAGATCCTGCTGAATAGCACTAGCTTCTACTTCTGGATTGGCGGCGGGGTAAGGATAAAACTCCGTTCGCGCCGTCGCAATATCAAACTGCACCGCTGATGAAACACCTGCTGATGAAACCGCTTGAGGAACAGGCCAAACTAAAGCCGCCGTCTGAAATTGACCGTAAATCTGCACGGAAACCTGAGGATATTTAGCCTGAAGCACCTCCGCTAAAGCGACACCGGCTCCTGAGCTAGCGCCCTCAACTACCAGATCAATATCTGTCAGCGCCTGCGGCCCACCCTCAAAATCAGGGACAAACTCTAGCAGCAGATCGCGAACAGCACCGCCGACTAGGTACAGTGACCAGCCCTTTTCTTCGGCGACTGTCGCAATTAGCATCAGCGCAGGCCAAATCTCAGAGAGCCTGTTTTTCAGCGTCTGGTGAAGGGTTTCGGCAGTTGGCGGCGGCAAGCAGGGTGTTTCGCCTAACGTTGGGCCTAATTGAATAGGTGATTGGCCCACATCGTAGGCTGTCATTAGGTCGTGAATGTGAGCGATCGCCCTCTCAGGCGAAATCGAGACAATCTCTTCGCTCATCCAACCCTTCACCGGCAGGTCGCCCAATCCATGTCGCTGCGCAATATCAACATCTCGCCTAGAGACAATGCCGACTAAGTGTCCAGCGTCATTCACCACACATAATCCTGAATGGCCGTAGCGCGATAGTGCGCTCTGCGCTGCATTGACAGAGGTTTCCGGTGAAATCGTTTGCACTAGCGCAGACATCAGCGATCGCACCGTCAACCGAGTCATTTCGTGCGAATCGTCGCCGTTATTCCTTAACCCAGCCAATACCACGCTCCTCAATCTATGTAGTTATGTTAAATCATGTGATCGCCCGACAGGGAATACCCCCGAATGTCTTTGGCAAAAGCCCTGATTTTTGGTAGTTTACCTATAGATAGTAGGAGTTATCGGTCGCAGTCTGCTGACTACGCTCTAGATAAACCCTTAGGCTATCTCTTAGATACTGTGTTTAGAGAGTAGAAAGATCATGGCGGTTATTTTTCAACTGGTTCTGTTTGCGTTAGTGTTCTGGTCTTTTGTGATGATCATTGGCGTCCCGGTCGCCTATGCATCGCCTAGCAACTGGGATCAATCTAAGCGGCTAATATTTCTAGGCTCTATTGTCTGGTTTGCGATGGTAGCCGTCGTAGCAGTGCTCAATCCTTTAGTCGTCTAAGCAGGTAGTCTAAGCATGGCAGTTTTCGAAGGCAATTTCACTCAGACAAGCTCAATGAAGTTTGCCTTCGTGATTGGTCGATTCAACGATTTGGTCACCACTAAGCTACTCGCAGGCGCTCAAGACTGCCTGAAGCGACATGGCATAGACGTAGACCCTGAAGGCACACAGGTAGACTACGCCTGGGTTCCCGGCAGCTTTGAAGTCTCTATGGTTGCTAGGCAGCTCGCACTGAGCGGTCGCTACAGCGCGATTATTTGCCTGGGCGCAGTCATTCGAGGGCAAACGCCTCACTTCGACTTTGTTGCCAGTGAAGTTGCCAAAGGCATTGCGGCAATAGGTTTTCAAACAGGTGTTCCGGTCGTCTTTGGCGTACTAACCACCGACTCTATGCAGCAGGCATTAGAGCGAGCAGGCATCAAAAGTAACCTGGGCTGGAACTACGCCATGAGCGCACTAGAAATGGCAAGCCTAATGCCCCAGGTATACAGTGGTGGAACAACCGCTGCTAAATCTAGCAATGGCATTTCAGGCGGCCATCAAACTGCGCTGCCCCTACCTTCAGCAGAAAAAGAGCTAAGCTAGCGCTCAACGGGTCAACTAATTTAAGTTGGCCCAAAAAATTAGTTGACAAGACTCCTTCTATTTGAGAAGCTTGTATAAGTCTGAAAATGCGGATGTAGCTCAGTGGTAGAGCGCGACCTTGCCAAGGTCGATGTCGAGAGTTCGAATCTCTTCATCCGCTTTAAGAACGCTTAAAGGTATCTATCGGCATCTCTTTTATATGGGGGATGATGAAAGCGATGGGATTTCTATAGGCGCTATAGTAAGCGCTAGTGTCTGAGGCATGAGCGCTTACCTTTGGTTAAAGTGAACATAACTAACCTTGGGATACTTTACTGACGATATACGAATTGCTAGAACAGCTACATACTGTGGCAACTCGATAAGGAATGGCCCAGTGTATAGAGCTATTTGCAATATCTAGTGGGATAACTTGTGCGCGTTAGAGAAGAGCAAATACGGCTAGATTGTGACAAAAGCTATCCTTGTCCCGTTTGCCGCAGGGGGAATTTGAATGCGATTACCCTGACAGAAGCCTGGGGTTGTAATGACTGTCAGGAAATTTTTGAGCAGAAAACGGCTAATACCATCAAGAAGCTAACTGCACCCTACCCCCATCAGGCAAGCTGGCAGTGGACGGGAAAAAGCTGGGAACGGCAAAGACCTCAAATGAAGCCTGATCGGGTACGTAGAGCGATTGGCGCGATCGCCCTCATCACCCTTATTTGGCTAGCCCTAACCGCCCTAGAACTGGTGAACATTCCCCTAAAAATTGGGGTAGCGGCCTTAATCCTGATAGTTTTAACAATAATGTGGATAGGATTGCGGCGCTAAATGGCCATGTCATCATTCGACTTAAAGACGGCATTAGCAGCGGTTCGGCAGTCTGTCGATCAGCTCAATTCGTCTGATCGCTGCTCCAAAGCCCTCGAGCGGATGGGCGAGGCGATCGCCCGTCGTCAAGACGATATTTTAGAAGCCAATACGCTAGATCTGGAGCTGAGCCGCGATATGGCCGTGCCCGACATGGTCGTAGATTGGCTCAAGCTAACGCCAGAACGGGTGCAAACCGCCGCTAGCATTCTCCGCCGATTGTCAGCAGTAGGCACAGCCTTTCCGGGCGCAGATGTGGGCGATAGCGACAACGATTATTACCGCACCTGTCCGCTGGGCATTGTGGGCTTTATCTATGAAGCCTTTCCTGATTTGGGGGCGATCGCCGCAGGCTTATGCATTCGTACCGGCAACGCCCTAGTGCTTAAAGGCGGCGGCGAGGCCAGCCACAGCAACCAAATCGTAGCCGATATTTTGCGGCAAAGCCTAGAAGACGTAGACCTAGACCCCAACCTGATTCTCCCCATCACCTCTACCGCCGAAATTTCTAGAGTAGAGCTAGCCCAAAGCCCCGACATCGACCTGATTATTCCTCACGGTCGGCCTAGCCTGGTCGAGCAAATTGCCCAGAAAGCCAGCGGACGGGTCATTCCCTCGCGCATCGGCAACTGCTATTTGTACTGGGCGGCCACTGGCAACATCGAGCGCGTCTATCAAATGATTATCGAGAGTCATACCGGCTCGCCCGACGCCGTAAACCGGATCGAAAAAATACTCATTCACGAAAGCCATACCGAGAACACCATCACCCGGCTATGGAGTCGTCTACAGGCAGCAGGCTTTGCCATCCGGGTAACTCGCATACCCTCCGAGGCCACTACTAGTCTCGAAGGTTACGGCGGCGGCAATACTGGCGTCACCGTAGAAGCGACCAAACCGCCTGAATGGAACAAAGCCTACCTCAAGCGTACGCTGGCCTTTCGCGCTGTAAAAGATACCGCCGCTGCGATCGCCTGGATCAACACGCACAGCAGCGGACATGCAGACAGCATTGCCACCGCAGATTATGCCGAAAGCCGCCAGTTTATGCTGGGATGCCACAGCGCCTCCGTTTATATCAACGCTTCTCCCCAGTTCGTGCGAAACGCCAAGCGCACAGGAGAAATTGCGCTTGGCGTTTCAGACTATAAAGGCACGACTGGTGGCCTAATTAGCGTTGCCGTTATGAGAGAGCGACAGCGTATTTTTCATGGCAACTAAAACCGCCCCTAATTATTTTCTTACGGTGCTTTTGCCAGCTTTACCTTACTTGCTAAACCAACGGATTGCAGCGCCCGAATCAGCATCCAGGTCACATCAATTTCCCACCATTGCAACCCATGACGAGCAGAGTACTGGTAAGCATGGTGATTGTTGTGCCAGCCTTCGCCAAAGGTACAAACTGCTACCCACCAGCAGTTTTTAGAATTATCGTCAGACTCGAACGTACGGTAGCCAAACTTGTGAGTCGCGCTATTAACGAACCAAGTAAAGTGGTAAACCACTACCAACCGGACAAAAATGCCCCACACCACAAATGGCCAACCGCCTAAAGCGTAGAGCAAAGCACCTAGCGCAAATTGAAAAATCAAGTAGTAGTCGTTGATAAAGAGATAAACCGGGTCTTGGTTGATATCTTTGGTGAATTTTGTAATCTCAGCTTTGGCCGGGACTTTGTGCAATAGCCAACCCATGTGGCTCCACCAGAACCCTTTTCTAGAGTTGTGATGGTCTTCTACTTGATCTGAAAAAGCGTGGTGGTGGCGGTGCAGACCAATCCACTCAATAGCACCACTCTGGCAAGATAAGCACCCACAAAACAAAAGGAGATATTCGAGCCACTTGGGCGTACTAAAGCTGCGGTGCGAAATGAGTCTATGCCATCCCAGAGTGATTCCGAGGCAGCCAGTGATGAAGTAGAGTAGGAAGGCGACACCGACGGCTCCCCAGCTAAAGTTGGACGGGAGAAGGGCAAACAGCGCTCCACCATGAATGGCCACCATAAAGATAATGATGGGCCAAGCGAGCGCACGGTCAGTCGATCTTGCAATAGTCATGTAGGATCTCGGCGTTGGAACAAATCAGATGACACACCATGAAAAGCCTAGAAATGGCTTCTACCGATGGAGCATCCATTGAGAAATTATCGCTTCATTTCTTTTACCAGATTGATACTCAAGTTAAAAGAAATTTGGCGAAGGTTTTAGCGGCTTTTAAAGCGCACAAAGTAGGAACACATCACTTCTCTAGCGTGTCGGGCTACGGGCACGACGACTTAGGCAGAGAGGTTTTAGACAAGGTGTTTGCACAAATTGTAGAAGCGGAAGCCGCTGCTGTGCGGGTGCAATTTGTCTCGGGAACTCATGCGATCGCCTGTGCGCTGTTCGGCGTTTTACGGCCAGGGGACGAAATGCTGTCGGTTGCAGGCGACCCTTACGACACCCTAGAAGAGGTCATTGGCACCCGAGGAACGGGGCAAGGCTCACTTCAAGAATTTGGCGTAAGCTATAGAGCGCTACCGCTACAGCAAAACGGAGACGTAGATTATAACGGCATTTCGCCCGCTATTAACGAGCGAACAAAGCTGGTTTTAATCCAACGGTCTTGTGGCTACAGTTGGCGTTCTAGCCTTAGCATTCATAATATTAACAAAATTATACAATTAGTTAAGCAGAGAAACCCGAACATAATTTGTTTTGTTGATAACTGTTACGGAGAGTTTACCGAAACGCAAGAACCCACCGCAGTAGGCGCAGACCTGATGGCAGGCTCTTTAATCAAAAATCCAGGGGGCACAATTGCCACCACAGGCGGCTACATTGCAGGCCGTGCCGATTTAGTTGAAGCCGCCGCCTGTCGCCTCACCGCACCTGGAATCGGCAGCAGTGGCGGCGCAACACTCAACCAAAATCGCCTGATGTTCCAGGGATTATTTCTGGCTCCGCAGATGGTCGGTGAGGCCATGAAAGGAAATTACCTGATTGCTAAAACATTTGAGCAGCTAGGTTACGAGGTGAACCCACCCGTCTCAGCTCAGCAGCGGGAGGTCATTCAATCAATAAAATTAGGCTCGCCGGAAAAGCTGATTGCATTTTGTCAGGCAGTGCAGCAGAATTCGCCCGTGGAGTCCTATGTCAGTCCAGTACCCGCCGCGATGCCCGGATACGAAGATAGCGTAGTGATGGCGGGCGGCTCCTTTATTGACGGCAGCACCTCTGAGCTATCTGCCGATGGCCCTTTGCGCGAACCCTACACGGTCTATTGCCAGGGCGGGACGCATTGGACGCATGTAGCGATCGCTCTCGAAGCCGCTGCCGCCGCCGTTGGCCCCAAGGAATAGTCTTTTATAAAACACGTTTGATCGAGAAAAAGTCATCAAAAAAGGAGACCTAATATCTCTACAAAGTCTCCTCAAATCACTGAATTCTTTGTCTTAATGTTCAGGTCGTTTCGGGGGTAGGAATAGAAAAATTCATTTCCACATACTCAGTCCGACAGGCAAAAATAGTTTGGCCATCTACTCGCATCAGCGAAACACTAAACGGACTTGCTTCTAGCACTCGGTAAAAAGTGCCTTCATTAGACTGTAGAATTTCGCCTGCTCTGATCTTCATGTTGATGCACGGAGTGGTAGCGTTTCAGAAACTCCGTATAATACATATACGGAGATTTGCGGAAATTTAGATGTGATCTAACTCACGGGTGTCTCTACGTATAGGTAGCCTAATAAGCTACAGGCCGACTACAGAGAACGCGCAATTTCCTATAGCATTGGGGTTTCTAGCTAATTTTTTTTTGGTCAATCCTGACTAAATTTTCTTTTATCCAAACTTTACAGTTTGTGTCCTTATGATTACGGTTGCTTTGCCGAAAGGGTCTTTGCTCAAGGAGAGCATTCGCCTTTTCAAATCAGTCGGCCTCGACTTTAGCGGCTTTTTAGACAACAGCCACCGACAGCTCCAACTTGCCGACAGCAGCGGACAGGCGAAAGGGCTGTTGGTCAGAGCGCAAGATGTCCCGGTTTACGTCGAGTACGGGCAGGCCCATCTAGGCATCGTTGGTTACGACGTTCTGCGCGAAAAGCAGCCTAAAGTGGCTCATTTGGCCGACCTGGGCTTCGGGGGCTGTCATCTTTCGGTGGCCGTCGAAAGCAACAGCGGCTATCAGTCTGCCGTCGATTTGCCGCCGCACTGCCGGGTTGCTTCTAAGTTCGTCAACAGCGCCCGTCAGTATTTCCAATCCTTAGATTTGCCCGTAGAGATCGTCCCGCTTTCAGGCTCTGTGGAACTTGGCCCCATTACCGGCATGTCCGAAGCCATCGTAGATCTGGTTTCTACGGGCAGAACCCTTAAAGAAAATAATCTCACCGAGCTAGAAGTGCTTTACTACAGCACGGCGCGCCTGATTGCTCACCCGCTGAGCTACCGACTTAACGACAGCGGACTGAATGAGGTAATTGAAAAAATTCGATCTGAGAGCCAAGCGAAAATATCTGCATAGCTGAATAGTCTTTAAGACGTTCTTTGCGCAAACACAACTCAGGAGCCTCCCCCGAACAGAGAGCGGGCCTCTATACTAAAAAGCTGATTTCAGTTAATTATTTCGAGATTGCGCAATGGTATCTGCTCCCAACGTTAATAAAAACGATGCCAAAGCACGGCGGAATATTAAAAGCGATTGGCGGCTATTTTTGCGGCTTTTGCCCTACATCTCTAGCAACCGCTCGCAGCTATTTTTGCCTTTGTTGTTGCTGATACCACTTTCACTTTCACAGGCTATTCAGCCTTTACTGATTGGTCAGGCCGTTTCGCTGATTCGACAGGAAGATGGCGAAATTTGGAATTTTTTAGCGGACTTGTCGCTACAGGCTGGACTCAACTGGATCATTTTGGGGCTGTTGGGCGCGATCGCAGTCCGCCTAGCCCTAGACGGCTGGCAAAGCTACCAAATTCAAAAAGTCGGTCAAAACATCACGGCCTCTATCCGTGGCGATTTGTTTAAGCATGTCACCGATTTGTCGATGGGCTTTTTTGACAGAACGCCTGTGGGCAGACTCATCACCCGGCTCACGAGCGATGTCAACGCGCTAGGAGATGTCTTTGCGACTGGCGCAATCGGCATCATTAGCGATTTATTTTTGATTTTGGTGCTGACTGGCACGATGCTATATACAGAATGGCGATTGGGTCTAATGTTGGTCTGTATGCTGCTGCCTGTTACCGCACTGATCATTTATTTTCAACAGCAGTACCGCAAAGCCAACTACGTCGCTAGAGAGGAGCTTTCAACGCTCAACTCCAATTTTCAAGAAAACATCAGTGGCATTGATGTCGTGCAGCTTTTTCGTCGTGAGCGGTTCAACGCTGAGCTATTTCGCACCGTCAATCAGCGGTATATAGATGCGGTTGATAGCACTATTTTCTTTGACTCAGCGGTGTCGGCGACTTTGGAATGGATTGCGCTGGTGGCGATCGCTGGTGTCTTAGCGTTAGGCGGCTCATTAGTAACGGGCGGCGCACTAGAAATTGGCGCACTCACAGCCTTTATCCTTTTTGCGCAAAGACTATTCGACCCGCTGCGTCAATTTGCCGACAAGTTCACCGCCATTCAAGCGGGACTTACCGCCATCGAACGACTCAACGACCTTATGAGCGAACCGATTGATATTCGCGATGCCAAAAATCCAGTGAGCTTACCGTCTCAAACTTTAGGCAATAGCGACGTGGTCATTCCCGGCGAAATCCGATTCAAAAACGTCTCGTTTGGCTATAAAGCAGACGACTATGTGCTTAAAGATTTGGACTTCACCATTCGCCCCGGCGAAAAAGTGGCGCTAGTCGGACCCACAGGCGCAGGCAAAAGCTCTATCATCCGGCTGCTTTGTCGCCTGTATGAGGTGAGCGAAGGTCAAATTTTGCTCGATAACGTTGATGTTCGAGATATTGCCCAGAAAGATTTGCGCGATCGCATGGCCGTTATCCTCCAAGACGGCTTCCTGTTCTCCGGCGATGTCGCTCGCAACATCACCCTCGGCGAAGACTACAGCTTCGAGCGGGTGCAAAAAGCTGCCGAACAAACTAACGTCGCCCGCTTTATCGAAGATCTGCCCCAGGGATACAGCACCACCCTTAGAGAACGCGGCACCAATCTATCGGGCGGACAAAAACAGCTACTGGCTTTCGCTCGCGCCGCCATTCGCAATCCCGGCATCCTGGTTCTAGACGAAGCCACCGCAAACCTGGACGTTGGCACCGAAGCGATGATTCAGCAGGCACTCGACAAACTGCTCGAAAACCGCACGGCCATTATCATTGCTCACCGACTTTCGACCATCCGCAACGTGGATCGCATTCTGGTACTCAAGCAAGGACAGCTCATTGAGCAAGGCAGTCATGATGAGCTGCTAGAACAGGACGGACTCTATGCCAGCTTGTACAAGTTGCAAATGCTGGGTCAATAATTTCTACAAAAGGTTCGAAGGTTCGTTCGAGTTTAGGGCCATGCTTTGATTTAATGAGCTTATTCATTGAAGGTCTTAAAGTTCTAGGAGCGCCGCCTTGGTCAGCACAAAACATATCGAATTCGACGGGCCACAGCAGTTGCAGCAGTTGATTGAAGGGCGATCGCTCACCCAAGCCCAAGCCGAAGCCCTGATGGACGGCTGGCTCACCGAATCGCTTTCGCCTATTCTCTCTAGCGCCATTCTCATTGCTATTCAAGCTAAAGGCGTCACCGGCGACGAACTCGCAGGCATGGCTCGCGTTTTGCAAGGCCAGTCCCTCGGTGGCCCAGTTACCGACATTCTCGACCTACCGCCCAACCGCATCGACACCTGCGGCACCGGCGGCGATGGCTCCTCCACCTTCAACATCTCCACCGCCGTAACCTTTGTTGCCGCCGCCGCTGGCATTCCCGTCGCCAAACACGGCAACCGCTCCGCCTCTAGCAAAGTAGGTTCCGCCGACGTTCTCGAAGGGTTAGGCATAGACCTTGCGGCCTCTCCCGAAAAATCCAAAGCCGCTTTAAAAGAAGTTGGCGTTACCTTTCTGTTCGCTCGCGGCTGGCACCCGGCGATGAAAGTTGTCGCCCCCCTGCGCGGAGAGCTAAAAGTGCGCACCGTATTCAACCTCCTCGGGCCGTTAGTCAATCCATTGCGTCCCGCCGCGCAAGTTATCGGGGTTTACCATCCGTCCGTCATTGAGCCGATGGCAGACGCCTTAAAGCAGTTGGGGATGCAGCAGGCTATGGTTCTTCACGGACGAGAAACTCTGGATGAGGCAGGCTTGGGCAAGCCCACAGATGTGGCTGTTGTCAGCAACGGTTCGGTGACGCAAGAAGTCTTAAATCCTGAAGCCTTCGGCCTGACACCAGCCCCCTTATCAGCGCTAAAAGGAGGTGAACTAGAAGAAAACATCGCGATTTTGCGCAACGTACTTCAGGGCAAAGGGACTCAGGCCCAGCGAGATGCTGTCGCGTTGAACGCGGCGCTAGCGCTTAAGGTAGGCGGATTGGCTAAAGGCGACACGTTTGAGTCGGCCTGCGAGGATGGCGTCAACCAGGCTCAAGCCATTATTAAGAGTGGAGCGGCTTGGGAGAAGCTAGAGCAGTTGGTTGATTTCCTCAAGAGTTAGAGAACTACACTAGAGGAAGATAGAAGAGGCGATCGCAGCTATGGTTACAACGACACAAAAACCGGTTATCGAAGACGCTGAGCTGACAAAGCCAAATTCTTTAGAAGCTTGGGTAGAAAACCCATTGGATGGGACAGAGTGGGTTGATGGTCAGTTAGTTGAGAAAACAGGTATGACGCTGACGCACAGCAAGATTCAAAGACGGCTCAGTACAGCATGGGCAGTCTATCAAGCTGAGCAGAAACTAGGCGGTGAGGTGTATACAGAAGCACCTTGCAAAACGAGAAAGCAAGGAAGAAAACCCGACGTATCCTATCTCGCCCCAGATCTTCTGACGCAATACGGAAAATCTGCAACTCTGCCACAAAGCTTTCCACTGAGCGCAGAAATTGTGTCTCCAACAGACTACGCAGAAGATGTGTATGACAAAGCCGATGAGTATCTAGCTTCCGGTGGTGAAGAAGTTTGGTTAGTTTTTCCAGATAATCATCGAGTCGTTGTGATTACGGCTCAAAGCGAGCAGGTTTTCAAGTCGGGTGACATCGCAAAGACGCAGGTTGTCCTTCCTGGATTTGAGATTTCGGTCGATGAGTTGCTGTCTTAGCGCTCACTCAAATGCCGTCAAAATATAGCCAAGTGGATAGCCAGGACTTTACTTGTAGCTATCAACTGCTCAGCGCTGTTGTAGAAAACAATTCAATCTTTGCCGTCTCGTTCCAGCCAACCTCTCATTTTCCCAGGATTTAGCAATCCGTAGGGATCAACTTTTTGTTTGAATTTGAGCTGAGCTTCATCGACCGTTTTGCGCCCACCATCTTCCAATAAAAACGTGTGTGGATTCGCAATAAACGCGCCTTTCTCTTCGTGATAGCGAATAATTTCATTCAGCCGCTCCGCTGTGGAGTAGCGTACTAGCTGAAGTGCCGCTGGCAAGATATTTCCCTGGACGCGAATGTATTCCAGATGCATCACCACCTCATCGCCGAAGTGCTCGTACATGTGCTGAACTAATTTCAGCTCAGGATCGTAGGGAAAAACGGTTTGCAAGTATGTCCAGCGTTCGTCTGCATTGCGAGCGTGGAGCGTTGTGTGGTTCCAAGTAAACTCGCCGATGGCCGCGCCTTTACCAGATGCCTGTGAGTCTTTTTGGTAAGTTACTTTGCCGCCACAGTCTGCGACTAGCTCATTCAATGCGGTTAAATCGGCTTCGGAAACAATCAGCAGGGCGGCTGATTTTCCTTCTGGCAAACTTTCTTTTAGCGCTCCGAAATAACTAGGAATGGGCCAAGCGTGAATGCTGATGAGTTTTTTGATAATGCCATCGGCATCGCCTAGCGCCTGACCAAACCGCGCCGCGCTCATGAAGTCGTCGAAAACTGTGATCGCCTCCATCCAGGGATAAGCTGGCCCCAACGGAATTTCGAGTTCGGTAATAATGCCGTTCGTGCCGTAAGCATGATTCACCTGCTGCACCGCGTCCCCGCGCAACTCCATCACCCGAGGCGAGTCTTCCATCGTAACCACGCGGACGGCCTGAATATTGCCCCGATCAGCTAGCTGCCCGTACATCACCGACCCGACACCACCGCTGCCACCCCCAACAAATCCGCCAATGGTCGCGGTTCGATAGGTAGAAGGTGCCATCCGAATTTCCCACCCCTGAGGGCGAGTTATTCTGTCAATAGCAGCCAGTTTAGCGCCCGGTTCTACGCAAGCTCGACCGGGCTTCACCCACTTCACCGCGTCCATTGCACTCAGGTCTAAAATGATCCCCCCGGCAAGCGGAATCGCCTGACCATAGTTGCCCGTGCCCGCCCCTCGAACCGTCAGCGGTAGCTTAGCAGAGACGCATACCTGCGCAACTTTTAGAACGTCGGCCTCGGTTTTGGGCCTGACCACTAGGTCGCCTACTTTATCGGCTAACTGCTCTGCCAAAATAGGGCTGAAATAGTAGTAATCCTTAGAGAGTTTGGCAACTTGGTCAGGGGCAAGAATGGTTTCTATAGGGTTTAAAAGCTGCGCGATCGCTCCCCAGTCCACATCAGTAGTTCGAGTCAAAGAAGGCGGGGGAAAATTCATATATGTGGATACCGGCAGAAAATGTACTGAATAATAGGAGTAATGGGCGATCGCAGCCACAATTTGAAGTGATTTTACGGAGTGAGAAACTCAAGGCAATGGTGATTATTGATAGGTAGGCAAACGCGATTGGACCTATACCGAACATTGCTACCTCCTCACTGCACCTCTATGCTGTCTGCAAATCCTTCTCAGTTTCCGCTTTGGTCATACCTCAAGCAGCCCATCGGAACCCCTGGCTACCCGTTCATCCTCAACCCCACCAAGTTTTGGAATAGGCAAAAAATTCACTTCATCGAGCGCTGTTGGGTGATGTCTTATGTATCGGAAGAACATTACCACGAAGAAGTATAAGCCTAGCCCAAGCCAGACAACGTTCCAGTAAAATCATCAAACCCAAAGCGTCTTCTGTTACTTTTACCGGAGGCGCTTTTTTATTGTTTTTGTCGTCCAGTAGCTGTAAAGATGCTCTCTATCCAGACAGCCGCTATTCAACGTTGATATTCCGGCTCAGATCTTCTTTAGACTGCTCCCAATCATTAATCAGCCCCGTTGTCCATAGCCAATTCTGGCTCAGCGTATCCTCATTGAACTCACCCGGTGCGCGTTCTAGCACTTTTGAGTAAGCCGCCACTGCCCGGTCTAGCAGCTCCGCTCGCTCGCTAGGATCGGCGGAAATTTTCGACTGGTCAAGCGCCGCGATCGCCAAACCAGCGTAAGCGTTAACCGCATACTCAGGCACAGACTGATTCGAAAAATAGATCATGCCGTTTGGTTGATCAACCGCTAAATCAATCGCCCTTTGAAAAGTATCCAGCGCCTTCTCGGGTTGATCGACTGCGAGCTGAGAAAATCCCAACGCCATCGTAAACTCCATCCAGTCGGGTTCTTCCTCTAGCCCCGCCGTCCAAGATCGCATAGCATCGGCGGCAGCGAAATCAGTGCTCCCCTGCCGCGCCAGTCCCCACTGCGCCCGTCCGCGAAAGAACGTAACAATCGGATCTCGCTCCTGCGTAGACTTGGCATTGTCCAGCGCGTTGATAGCTGCTTGATAATCGCCATTGTCTATCAGCGTTTTTGTCGTCGTCACGGCAGCATCTAAATTGTCACTGTCGAAGGAGACTTCTGCCTGGGCAACCAGCCGCTGCGCCTCTGAAACCGTAACCGGGTTGGCCGTTACAAGCCGACCGCGCTGCTGCCACCAGGCGATCGCGGTTATTCCCAACAAAGCAGCGAGTGCCAGTGAAGTGAGCGTTGGCAGCGTCAAGAGCTTGGTATGAAGGGTATGGCTGCGAGTCAGGCGTTCACCTACCGTTTCTGGCGCATTAGCCTTAGATGAAATATTAGGAGACGCTTTAGGCTGCGGGGCGGATGGGACAACACGCACTTTATTTTGGCGGTTATCGCCAGCATTGGTCAGGCTCGCTACCGGCTCACCATAAAACCCATGAGGGGTTCCGATTTCTTCGGGTACGCGCAGTTCTCCGTCTACTTCTACTGGAGCAAGCGGCGTAGAGAGCTGTTTCACCACAGCCTCGGTCGAATCAGTCTCGTTGTTGTCAACTAAATCTTCGTTCACATCACGGTTAGATAACTTTGCATCAGATAACGTTTTATCAGATAACTGCGCGCGGGCAGCACCTTCTAATTGAGGACGAGCGTTAGCAGGCTTTAAAGCGGCGGCTGGACTGGTTCTACGATTCGTGCTGGGCAGGCTAATGCTGGCTAACTCTGGCTCGGAAAAGAGGAGATCGCCATACGGATCGTTAGCAGAATCTAGGGCATCGGCATTTTCAATCACGCGGGCAGCTTTCACCAGATAGCCATCGAATGAAGGCTGCATATAGAGCGTTGGCAGCGCCCAGTAAAATTGATGAGAGCCATAGGCTGAGATAAGCCCCTGCCGCGTTCGATTCAGGCTTAAGTCAATAGACTGGCCTTTTTTGAGGTTGCGATAGAGCAACTGGGTGAAGTTGATGGCGACGTGGTCGGGAATGCGATCACTCATGGCAATCACACTCGGCAGCCCCCGATTTACCAGCGCCTGAGCCAAATTGCGCTCCTGCCATCCCTGCTCAGAACTAGCGCTGTAGCTACCCCGACAAGAATTAAAAACCGCCAGCTTAATACCGTTATTTACCAACAGCCCAGCTAAATCTTCACCGCTCAAGCGCTCCGTCAGGCCAGTTTGATGGCTAACCAAAAAGAGATCGCCGCCCGCATTGCCCAAATTACTGTGTCCGGCGTAGTGCAGCACCTGATAGTTACCGCGATCTAACTCCTGAGTGAGTTCTGCGCGATCCGGCTGCTCTAAAATTCTGAGCTGAACGTCTAATAGCGTTTCGTCATCACCCACGCCATTGCTCACCCCTTCAGGATGCAGCTCAGACTGAAGGTGATAAACCTCTTGCTTCAGCTCTAGCCGCTCCTGATCGTCTGGAGAAGCAATCACCATTAAAATTCGCAGCACCTGCTTAGAATTCGTAGAGGGCTTGGCCGAAGCCGACCCGTGATGTCGCGCCAGAATGTATCGAGAAAAAATCACGTCTGTCCCCGTAGCCAGGGGCAAAGACCTAGCGTGCAAGGCTTCCCAAGGCAGTTGCTGAAGGCGATTGTCCTTCATGCCGATTCGCAATCGCAGCAAATCCTGCCGATTTTGAGCGACCCCTTGGGCCGTGACCCAACTGTCGTGTAGCTGACCTTGAAACAGCGCATCGTGCAGCGTCTGGCCCAGCTTGACTAGGGTATCGTCAGCGGCTTCAGTGCTTTTTCGTCCGGACTGCCCAGCTCGACTAGGTAAAGTGTGTCGCGACTGCCCTTGCAGCAGTCCTAATAAGGGGTCGTGCATGAGCGACTGCGTTTGCGAAAGCCACTCGGACACCGGCCAGTGAACCTTCTCCTCCGCTAGCTGTACGCCTTTTTCCACATACTCAGTGCGAATGAGGTACTGATCGTCACCCATTGCGGTGATAGATATTTTGAATTCCTGAATCACAACCGATCTGTCCCCTGACGTGTACGTAGGATGGCTATGGGGCAGCCATTAGTAATATAGCAACGCCCTTTTTTACTGCTAGCGCTATCACCCTGGCTATTCTAGAGTTTTTGCTGAAGTCGCCTGTCGGTAGAAGGTAGGCAACATTTGATACAGCTAGTGATACCACCCGAAAAAGCACATCTCTCCTTCTATATTAGGGAGCAGACTTTCTTTCTAAAGGCCGACTGGGACAGTTGCCTCCGCGCCCACTCGATTATCCTGCGTGGGGCTTACGAATAACGATCCTTATAGTCCGATGCAAGGCTTCTTTCAAAAGATAGGTTTCTAGGCGTAATTGAGACTGTCGCAATAATGAAGCAAACGTTAAGCCTCAAACTCGTAGGACACATTTATTACGAGACATGAATATTCTTCTCATAACCTGTCCTAAGCTAATTAAAGATTCACGAATCTCTACAGCTCAAAAGCTGATGCTTTCCAAAAATTAGCTCATCACAAGCGGTTTCTAGTGAGTAGGCGACAGCCAGCGGCCGGTGACAGACTTTACTTTTTATTCCCCCCTCGTATTCAGCCTCGGATGACTGCCTTACGAATCGAAGCCAATCCCATTCCAGCCCAGTCGAAAGACGTTGCCTGCGATCGCCCAACGGTTCGTTCAAGTCTAAGGGCTTCCACGCTAGACGGCACGTTCTCGGCTGTCTTCGAGAACGTGGTAAGAGGCGTTCTAATCAGCAACTTTCTGTTGGGCCTCGGAGCAGGAGCCTTCGAAATCGGAATGCTCACATCCATTCCGATGATGGCCCATCTCTTACAGCCGTTCGGCGCGTACCTATCCGAAAGAACCACCAGTCGCCATCGTTACTGCTTGTATATATACGGCGTATCGCGGCTGCTATGGCTTCTCCCTGCCGCCGGTATTTTTGCATTTAGCCACGGATTATTAGACGCTCATCAGCTCTCACTGTTAGCCCTGGTCGTACTCGCGATTAGCAACGCCTTAGATTCTATTGGCTGTGCGTCTTGGGTGAGCTGGATGGCAGTGCTGGTGCCCGCGAAGATTAGAGGGCGCTATTTTAGCTTCCGGCGATCGCTCTCCGGCCTAGCCGCCTTACTCACCATTCCAGCCGGGGGCTGGCTCGTCTCTAAATGGATGGGCGGCGAAGTTGAAGGTTACGGAGTAGCGCTCATTATTGCGGTCATCATCGGCCTAATCAGCTTGGGCTTTCAGTTTCGAATGAGAGATGTGAATCCGCAAGAAGAAGCCGCTGCTCATGCGGCGATCGCCCAACAATCCGAAAACCCCTCAGCGAAAACTAGCCTACTAAAAGACCGCAACTTTCTAACGCTCTTACTATTTCTAGGACTTTGGACATTTGGCCTAAACCTGAGCGCTCCCTTTTTCAACTTCTACTTACTCGACGCCCTGAAGCTAAACGTACAGTGGGTCACGTTTTATAGCAGCGCAGTCTACGGCGCTTATTTCCTTGCCATTGTGCTGTGGGGCCGCCTAGCCGACCGCATTGGCAACCGCCCGGTGCTGCTGATCAACTGCTTGCTCACGGCCTCAATTCCGCTGGTGTGGATTTACACCGACAGTACGCTCCTATCTATCTGGCTCATTCTGCCATTGCTACATCTGGTTAAAGGCGGCACGCTCGCCGCTGTAGAACTCTGTCTCGGCAACATTCAGATGGAGCTAGCCCCCAAAGCAGGACAGTCGGGTTACTTTGCGATCGCCGCCGCCGTCATGGGCATCACTGGCGCACTCGGCACCACCGCAGGCAGTTTCCTAGCAGAACTCCCTGGCTTTGGCCTTTCTGCTCTATTCCTACTCTCCGCTATCGTTCGCCTACTCAGCCTGACGCCCTTATTCTTTGTCAAAGAAGCGCGATCGCACTCTATCCGTCAACTGCTCACCACCCAAGGCCAACGCTTCGCCCAAATCGGCCAGCCCGTCAGAGTGAAGGTCTAATCACTCATCCCAAAGACCGCTACAATCTGGAAGGTATGGCAACTGTTCATCTGTACTATCCATGGTCGCGACCTCTAGCCAAACGACTGACAAAAAATCTAGCTCTCGTCGGCAAGATCAAGCGGCGCTAGATAGAACAGAGCCATTAAAAGCGATTGTCGATAGTCTAAGGCCGGGACAAAAATCTCTAGCTCAATGGCGTTCTGGGCCGCTAGCGGTATCCGCCGTACCTGGATCAGGCAAGTCAACCGGAATGGCTGCGGGCGCGGCGATCGCCATCGCCCACCACCAACTCCACGCCCGCAAGCAGCTAGTTCTAGTTACCTTCACGCGCTCAGCCGCAGCCAACCTTAAGGCCAAAGTTCGTCAGCATCTCAAAGCCCTTTCCCTACCGCAAAATAGCTTCGTCGTCCATACGCTGCACGGACTCGCCCTCAACATCGCCACCCGTCATCCCGAAATTTCAGGCATCAACCTGTCATCAATGAGTTCGGAAGGCACGACGCTGATCTCACCTACCCAAGGCCATCGCCTTATCCGCGCTGCCGTTGAACGTTGGATAGACGAAAATCCAACGACATATCAGAGGCTAATAGAAGGACAAAACTTCGATGGGGAAGATGCCGAACGACTGCGCCGACAGTCTGTACTTAGAACAGAAGTGCTGCCAGATCTAGCCTACACCGTTATTCATGAGGCTAAAAGCTCAGGATTATTGCCCGCTGCACTCGCTGAAATTGCTGAGCAGATGATTTTTAGCATCGAAGAAGGCGCGGCTGATTACGCGGTCGTTTCTATTGCGGCGGGCCTTTACGCTCACTATCAGAGGCTGCTAGAAGACAAGGGTCTGATCGACTACGACGACATGATTTTAGCGGCGCTCAAAACATTAGAAGAACCTGACCTTCGTCAGCTTTGGCAGAGCCGTATATTCGCCATTTTTGAGGATGAGGCCCAAGATTCCTCACCGCTGCAAACTCAGTTGCTAGAAATTCTAGCCGCCGATCCAGAAGATTCAACGCAGCGAAACATTGTGCGAGTCGGCGATCCAAACCAGGCGATTAACTCTACGTTTACGCCCGCCGATCCGGTGTTTTTTAATCAGTTTTGCGATCGCGCTCAAGAAATCGGCAGACTCGCCACTATCGAGCAGGCCGGGAGAAGCTGCGATCGCATCATGACCGCCGCCAACACCACGCTCCATTGGGTGAACAAACACAGCCCCATTCAGCCCTTTAGAACGCAAGATATTCTGCCAGTTGGCCCTGACGATCCACAGCCCAACGCCAACCCAGAACCCATCGGTGAGGGTGTAGAGCTAGTCCGTCCGGCTAACGTTGTTGAGACAGCTAAGACATTGGCTCAGCGGATAGCCCAAGCATTTGCAGCAGACAAAACGCTCAGCGCCGCAGTTCTAGTTAGAGAAAGTCGGCAGGGAACTTTCTTGCGCAAACTTTTAGAAGATCCGGAGCGAATCGGGTTTGATTTTGCTGAGACTGGGATTGAAATTTATGATGTGGGGGCGCGCGATCGCAAATCTCACATTCCCGGTGAAATGCTCGCCCTGATGCAGTTCATCGAGCGACCTCACTCCTCAGACAACCTCAAAGCCGCCCTGCGCGTCCTCGTCTCCCGCCAGCTCATCCCCACCCAAGACCTCAACCCGCTGGCAACTAGTCCAGAACAATTCCTCTATCCCGGCCCGCTCGACAC
>QBMC01000110.1 GCA_003242035.1 Nodosilinea foveolarum
GGCTAATGCTCAAGCGGCTTGCAGCCTCTCTCTGAGATGTCAAACAGGCTCTATAGAGTGTGGGATAGGAACTGAGTGAGAAGGTGGGCGCGCCAACCGATATGATCGAAGGATTCGCTCACGAGTATGGAATAAGGCAGGCCAAATGGAACGATTACGCGCGTGGATAGCCAATGTTGAAAGCGGCGGCTTATTAGGACTGCTAATTCTTTGTCTAGTGTTTGGCGGTTCGCAGATTGCCCTTGCGCAAGACAATAGGGTGGACTATACGCTGACCAATCAGGCAGGCGGAGATTTTTCGGGCAAAAACCTTTCGGGCACTTCGTTTGCGGCGGCTGATGTGCGAGATGCCAACTTTGAAGGCGCAGATATGAGCGGCACTATTTTGACTAAGGCAACGTTTCTACGAACGAATTTGAAAGGGGCCGATTTTAGCAAGACGTTTGCCGATCGCGTCCTGTTTGACGGGGCAGATATGACAAATGTGGTGTTTGTAGAGGCGATCGCCACCAGCAGTTCATTTGGCGACGCAATCATCACAGGCGCAGACTTTTCTGACTCCATCATCGACCGCTTTCAAGTCAAAAAAATGTGCGAGCGAGCCGATGGAATTAATCCAACTACCGGCATGGCAACGCGCGATAGCCTGGGCTGTTAAAGCGCTATAAAGCCAGCGAAAAAGACCGGATAGCAAGAAATCTCCTACTATCCGGCCTCTTTTATGATGCAATTATCAGGCGAAGAACTTAAAGCTTACGCTCTAGAGTTTCATTCAGCATCAGCATCGTGGCGCCTAGCTTTTCGGTAAGGGTAGGCTCAGCCACCACTTCTTCAGTGCGCTTAAAGCGCTCAAAAGCGCGGACGATAATGAACAAGACAAATCCAACGATGATGAACTTGATGACAGCGGCGAGAAACGAACCATAGAGAACGTTGCCGTATGCAAGCTCCTCAATGTTGGATACCTCGGCCTTAGATAAGGCCGGATTGAGTAGCAGCGGCGTAATGATATCTTCTACTAGGGAAGTCACAATAGCTGTGAACGCTGCGCCCAAAACAACGGCAACTGCCAAATCAACAACGTTGCCACGCATTAAAAACTCTTTGAAATCGTTAGCAAAACTGCTTACAGAACTCGTTGCTCGATTTCGCGTTTGTCGGTTAGCCATCTTCAAGTACCTTGTATAGTCAGCAGAGTGTGTCCAGCATAATGCCGGTCGTGTTAATTTCCCGTGCTCGTCAACCTCATTACTAAAGTCATAAAGAGCTGCCTATCGTTTTAGCAGGCTTATGTGAACTCACGGGAAAACCTGCAAAGAATACCTATTTACGGGGTTCATACCCCACCCGATTAGCCGCATCAATATATATGCATCGGCAGAATGCATGGGTTTTAGGGGCGTTTGGGCGGTCACGGCTGATTTTTTGTAGGTAAGCTATTCAAAGAGCAACTTCACGTAATGTTGCAGACCTTATTGTTTAACGAAAGACCCAAACGAGAAACCCAAGACCTATGATTGCAACCGGCACTCGCATTCCCGACACCGCACCCAAATCTAATCAGGACTACAAAGTTGCTGATATTACTCTGGCCAACTGGGGCCGCAAAGAAATCGCCATCGCTGAGGGCGAAATGCCTGCACTGATGACTATTCGCGCCAAGTACCGCGACAGCAAGCCTTTGGCTGGTGCCAAGATTATTGGCTGCATTCACATGACCATTCAAACCGCCGTTTTGATCGAAACGCTGTGCGAACTCGGTGCGGAAGTGCGCTGGTCTTCTTGCAACATTTTCTCTACTCAAGATCATGCAGCGGCAGCGATCGCCGATGCGGGCATTCCCGTTTTTGCCTGGAAAGGTGAGACCGAAGAAGAGTACATCTGGTGCCTAGAGCAAACCTGCCGCGACGGTAGCGGCGAGCTATGGGATGCCAACATGATTTTGGATGACGGCGGTGACCTCACCGGCCACATCCACGAAAAGTATCCTCAGATGCTCAAGGCCATTCACGGCGTGACAGAAGAGACCACAACCGGCGTACACCGTCTGTACGAGATGATGGAGAAAGGCGAGCTGAAAATACCCGCTGTTAACGTTAACGACGCGGTTACCAAAACTAAAAATGACAACAAGTACGGCTGTCGCCACAGCTTGAACGACGCCATTAAGCGCGGCACCGACCACCTGCTCTCAGGTAAAAAAGCGCTAGTTATTGGCTACGGCGACGTAGGCAAGGGTTCTGTCGCTTCTCTTCGTCAAGAAGGCATGATCGTCAAGGTTGCTGAAGTCGATCCGATCTGCGCAATGCAAGCCTGCATGGACGGCTTCGAGGTGGTTTCGCCTTACCGCGATGGCCAAAACAACGGTACGACTGAATCCCTAGATAAGGCGCTGCTAGCGAATCTCGACCTAGTAGTTACCGCAACCGGTAACTACAACGTTTGCGATGCCGACATCCTCTCCAACTTGAAGAAGGGCGCTGTGGTTTGTAACATCGGCCATTTCGACAACGAAATCGACACCGCATACATGCGCCAAAACTGGCGTTGGGAAGAGGTGAAGCCTCAGGTACACCAGGTTTACCGCAGCGACGACGAGAAAGACTTCTTGATTTTGCTCTCTGAGGGCCGCTTGGTGAACTTAGGTAACGGCACTGGCCACCCTTCGCGCATTATGGACGGTTCTTTTGCGAACCAGGTGCTAGCGCAAATGCTGTTGTACGAGCGCAAGTTTGCCGATTTAGCTGACGACCAGAAAGCAGCGGCAATTACCGTTGAAGTGTTGCCCAAAAAGCTAGATGAAGAAGTAGCCCGCTACATGGTAGAAGGCTTCGGCGGCGTCATGACTCAGCTCAGCAAAGAGCAGGCTGACTATATCAACGTACCGGTTGAAGGCCCCTTCAAAACCGATAGCTACAAGTACTAAGGCGATCGCTCACCCCCAGTACTCAGATCGAAAACATCTGTAGATAAATAGCCTCGCATAATGGCGATAACAGGCACCTTTGAGGAGTTGATTTCTTTGAAGGTGCCTGTTTGTTTAAGGGCTTAGCCGGTCAATCTAAAACTGAGTAATAGGTTTTGATTGATATGGAAACGCCTCATCTTTCTCGTACAAATTCATCAGCTCGGACGACTGCTCGGTTGAATTACATTATAGAGAGCGGGGTTTTGGCGCTGTTACTGTTAGCAGCGATCGCCATCAATCTACGCATGATTCGCGCGGGCTTTAATGGCCTCGGAGACGCCCGGTGGCATCTCACCTGGATACAGCATTTCTCTGAGCAGGTTTTAGCAGGCGTTTGGTATCCACGCTGGCTAGCAGGCACTAATTTTGGCTACGGCAGTCCCACGTTTGTCTTTTATCCGCCGCTAATCTACTACCTGGGTACAGCCCTTAGGGCGATTGGGCTAACGATAGAGCAAGCGGTCTACGTTTTGATCTCGGGTGGAATTTTTCTGTCGGGGGCGAACTTTTATCTGTTTGGCAAGTCTATATGGGGGCGCATTCCAGCGGTCTGTGGCGCATTGGCCTATATGCTGAACCCTGGAATATATGGCCTGGTGCACGGTGGCGGCTTTGCCTCGCTGTATGCCTATGTTTGGATGCCGCTGATTTTACTTTTTACCCATCGCTCCATCGAGGCGGCTCGCCATCGGGGACGCTACCGGCTAGCGCTATCTCTAGTTTGGATGTTAGTCGCGCTGACGCATTTGCCCAGCTTGCTGATTTTGGCGATCGCCTGGACGTTCTACACCCTGCCGCTCCTCTGGCACCAGTCCTGGAAAGTCCGCCTGCAAACCTGGATTGCAGCTCCGCTAGGCTGGGGACTCGCCGCCGGTTTTCTCATTCCTGCTATCCTGGAGCAGCGCTATATCAATATCGACTATATGCTGGCCTCGCAAGCGGGGTTTAAAGCAGAAATGCCCAGCTTTGTAGAGATCGCGATCACTGGGTTTAGCAGTATCTTTTTTAGACAATGGCTGGCCTGTATTGCCTTTGCGGCGATCGCCTGGATTGGATTTGCCAAACAGCCTCAACAGCGCCGAAACACGAGTATTTTACTGGCAGTAGCGCTCTTTATTATTTTTCTCACCTGCCAGGTATCCTGGCCGCTGTGGCAACTCAACCCTATTCTGCAAAAAATCGAGCTGTCTGAACGGCTAGATCGGCTGTTTTATATGGTGCAAGCCGCCCTTTGCGCGGTAGCGGTACAGTCCTTGTTGCTTTCAAGATCTCAAGCCAGGGAATCTCAAACCGGGCATCGAAGACGCTTCATTCGGGTGCTGCTGCTAGCAATTGTCTGCGCTATTTTATTCAGCAACTTTAAATACAGCTACCAGCTCTCTCGCCGATTTCCCGGACTCTACAGCAGTGGCAATGGCGTGATGCTCAACCGCAGTTGGATCGAAAGAATTGTTCGCGATCCCTTTAGCGATGGTCTCATCGACGTGCCTGAATATCGTCCTCGGCTGGAGAATAATGCGATCGCTTCGACCTACATTAAGGAGGAACAAACTAACGAAGGCTATCCTGCGCTCAGCACAACTGTTTCGGGCGCATTGCCAACGCCACAGCCGCATCAACATCGCGTTGAGGTTTCTCAAGGTGAGGCCAAGGTCAAAATTGCGGACTGGCGCAGCTATCACCGTCAGCTCGAAATCGATGCGCAGGAGCCGAGTACCGTTATTCTGCGGACCTACCGCTATCCTGCTTGGCATCTGTACGTAAACGGGTCGGCCCATCCAATTGAACCCGCGAGCGATGGCAGAATTCAGTTTCGGCTACCAACTGGACAATACGAAGTGGCGCTGGTGTACGAGCAAACGCTGGCGTTTAAGCTGGGCTTGGTAGTTAGTGGATTGAGTGCGATCGCCTTCATCGGCCTGGGCTATCACTGGATGATTGAAACAAACCGCTGTCCCCAACGCTAAAAGAATCGCGCGTCTTACGGATTTGGATGACGAACGGTTGATATATTGCTATAGACCTTTTTGCAACGCAACTTTATGGCCAAGCTCTCAGCCGAACTACAGCGATATTTTCTAGCCGATGGGGGCGCTGTGCCTGCATCGGCTACGCCTATTCCGATGGATGCTACGCCCTTGCCGACGACGACCGCTGCGCTAGGCGATCGCAATGCGCCGGTTACGCTCAACGAAATTTTAGAGATTGCGGGCGAACGGACGTTTGGCTTTTTGTTTGTGCTGCTGGCGCTGCCTTCAGCGCTACCGATTCCGGCACCGGGCTACTCTGTGCCGTTTGGCATCGTTATGTTATTGCTAGCCGTACAGATGATTGCTGGCTCGGAGCAGCCATGGTTGCCAGAAAAGTTTCGCAAGAAAGGATTTGAGCGCAAGCAAGTTCAGGGACTGCTGCGCAAAGGCATTCCCTGGTTGCAGAAAATTGAGCTGGTGGCACGGCCTAGACTCACGCCCGTTTGTACAAGTCGGTTGGGTAGAACGATCATTGGCTGCGCGATCGCTCTCATGTCCATCTCCATGATGATCCCGATTCCGCTCACCAACACCCTGCCTGCCATCGGCATCTTTGTCACGGGCTTTGGCCTACTCGACGACGACGGCGCAATTAGCCTAGCCGGACTCACCATTTGCGCCATTGCCGCCGCGACGACTAGCACCATTCTCTATTTGATCTACCGGTTAGGACTCGCGGGTATGGAGCAAGCCGTAGAAGCAGCAAAAAATTGGGTTAAGCCGTAGCGATCGCCCAAAAAATATCACTCAAAAGATATTAATTAAACAGATTCCAACTCGGGAATCTCGTAAACAACCACACCAGAGTTCATATCGTTGGTGATGTGGGCGTATCCAGATTTTACCAGATCGGTTAGCTGCGATTCTACCTCGGCAAAGGTAGCGCCAGTTTCCAGTACGCAATCGGTTACCAGCAGGCGGCCTTTGTTACGCTTGGCAAGCTGAAGCAGTTGAATCATTAGAGGCTGCGCCCGTATGTCTGAGTTAACCACCACGGCAGGACTATCAAATTGTCCTAGCTGATATTTGCGTTCTTTGAGCTGGCGCGATCGCTGCTCTGCCATCCCCGGAATCAGCGCCAAATCTACAAGCTGGCCAACTCCAAAGAGACCCAGCGTAAACATCCACAGCAGGCCAGTTGCGATTTTGCCATTGTACAGGCGGTGCAGGCCACAAAAACCCGAAAGACCAGCTATCCAAAAGAGATAACTCACGGCTGTTTGAGCAGAGTCGGGGCGCTCTGACCGCAAAGGCAGCGATCCGACTAGAGGGGGCGGTGCGCTCTGAACGTGGGGATGGGAAGAAGACGTATTCATTTTTTTACCGGCAGTAAAGACGATTCGTCTGTAGGCCGAGTTAAGTTGCTCAGTTGCAGACAGTTCAAAAAGCGATGCCCTATCTATAAGCTTACTAATTTTTTCCTAAGTTGCCAGGACGGTTTTCTGATTTCAGAAATCGGCTTTACTCTGCATCTGTTTCGATTCTTCCTAGTGCCGTACCTGGATAGTAGTGCGCTAAAATTTCGGCGTAAGCATAGCCCTGTTCAGCTAAGTCTTTGGCCCCTAGCTGGCTCATCCCACTGCCGCTATGCGCATCGTCTACGATGTCTTGCGAAGCGGCATATAGCGACTCTACAATGCCACCTTCGTGGCTGATAAATTCGCCAGCAGTCGCTTGAACCGCAGCCTGGGTGGTGTTGGCTTCGCGGGAGATGCCCTTATAAGCCTGAAAGCGCGGCGTATTGTCTAAGTCGAAATAGGCTTCGCTCGCCGGACTAATATTGTGCGTTAGCGCGTAGGAACGAGCCGCGACCGCCTGGGCCTTCAGCGACTCTATCGACCAGTCGGGCGACATTTCGCTGCCGACTACGCTGTAGAGATAGTCGCCGAGGAAAACGTAGTTTACGGCAATTAGGCCGCGATCGCGCAAAGCCACCAGCACCCGACCGCGATACCAGCTATCGCCAATGGCCACATACCCGCCGTCTTCTGGATAGATCCAAAAAACGCCGCCCGCCACCGGCTTACCATCTATGACTAAACCATTGCGAATAGAAGCTAGAGACTCCGTTTCTGGTGACAGCGACTTTAAGACGTTGCCATCTAAGTCTGTAACGGTGCCGTTAGAAGAGGTAGCAAAGCTAATAGCGCTCACGTCTTTGGCAACGGCCACGCGCATCTCTAGCACGCTGTCAATGGTGGTGCCAGCAAAGGCAGCTTTCGCCGGAGCCGGAGCAGGCGGGGCGCTGGCAGTAACTTTTTCGGCCTCGGCGCGAGCCTTGTCCGCTTTTGCTTGGGCCTTGTCAGCACTGCTTTTTGCAGTCGCCTGTTTGCCAGACTGGTCTGACGATTTTGGCGTAGACTTCCCATCGGCGATCGCCACCCCTGCCAAAGCTTCTACTTTGCGGTAAAAAATCTGGTTGGTCAAAAATAAATCGCGAGTGCTGGTAAAGGGCTGAACTTCTGGATCGTCTGGGCTGCTAACTGGAGGAGTAGGAGCCTGACGCTGTGGAACAATCGCCGCTTGAAGCTCGGCCTGGAGTTCTGGAGGGGCCTGAGTAAAGGCAAACGCCGTGCCACTGCCTAAAAGACCTAAAGAAATCGCCACGTAGCCGCCTATTCGTAGCCTTCTAGCCCTGGTAGAGGAAAGCTTGTTCGAGTCAGGCGGGTGCTCGCTAGTTATTTGCTTATCAGTTGATTGTTTACCGAAGGGCTTAAGAGCGATCGCCTTATGAGCAAGCGAGCGCAGCAGAGCAGTGGCGGTCTTTTTAGGCGATTTGCGCTCAGCAGACGGCGCGATCGCCCGATCAGAATGGCTGCTTACCGAGGGGCTATGCTGATCTTCGAGCGGCGGCTCGGAGGTAGGTGGCACAGAAGACTGGTTCAAGTCTGGCTTGGAAGGAGACGGCTTGAGCATAGAATCGGGGTTGGATACTTTAATATCTAAGCGAACGGGTTTAAGCGGACGTCTTAAGCCCACGGTTTTAAGATGACTAACTAGCCAATTCTTTCAACCGGCAGCGAGCAAAACCAGACAGTCACGAATCTTTTTTGATTGAACAGCTTATATCTTATGGGATTGTCAGCTTTGTGACGATAATTGAATGAGCACAACCGCTGAAGTTTATTCGCGCCTGCTCCTTTTTTATCACAGCGCTATCGGGGCTTTGCCCAATCTGCTTCTACCCACTCATCGCCCTTACCCTTATGACTACCTCCACAGAATCCTCGTTCAATCACCTCGATCCTTCGAAAAACGATGCGCTCGTTTTAGTCGCAGGCGCAACCGGCGGAGTCGGTCAACTCGTGGTGGCTAACCTAGTGACGGCTGGTTACAAACGGATACGGGTGCTAACGCGAAGCGCAGATAAGGCGAAAAAAATGTTTGGTGATCAAGTAGAGATAGCCATTGGCGATATTCGCGACCCGAGTACCTTAGCCGCAGCGACCGAGGGCATTACGCACCTGATTTGCGCGACGGGAACAACGGCCCTGCCTTCAGACCGCTGGGATTTTAAGCAGTCGCTGGGTAACAATCCGATTGAGCAGGCGGCAAGCTGGGCCAAAATTTATCTAGATGCAGACTTTAGAAGGGCGAATGCTCGCAATTCGCCGGAGGCCGTAGACGCATTAGGCGTAAGTAATTTGGTGCAGGCAGCGCCTGAGAACTTGCAGCGGTTCGTGTTTGTCTCGTCCTGTGGGGTCACGCGCAAAGACGAGTTTCCCTACAGTTTGCTCAATGCGTTTGGCGTATTAGATGCCAAGGCCAAGGGCGAAACGGCCATTTTACGCGCTGGGGTTCCTTACACTATTTTGCGCCCTGGGCAGCTCACCGATGGGCCTTATACCTCTAGAGATTTTAATTCTTTGGTGCAGGCCAGTACCGATGGCAAGCTAGGCGTAGTGGTGGCCACGGGCGATACGCTAAACGGGCAGACGAGCCGGATTGATGTAGCGGCGGCTTGTGTGGCCTGTTTGTCTAATACGGCGGCTAAGAATAAGGCGTTTGAGCTAGTGAGTAAGGGCGATCGCGAAGCGTCTTCTAAGGAGAATCGCCCGACAGAAATTGATTGGGAAAAGCTATTTGCGAATGCCTGATTCTCAGTCGCCAGCCGTGTTTTTGAATGAGGCCGCTTATGTGAATGCTGCTAGCCCTCATCCACCAACTCACTATTCACTTCATTAAACGACCGGCGCTTCAGCTCTACCGATTCTTCTCTAGGCAACAGGTCAAACAACTCTCGCATTTTGTCATCAACCATTTCGTAAGGAATCTGACCGACCTCGTTTAGCACTACATTTCCTTCCGTATCAAACACCACGGTTTGCGGCACGGCTCCAGCAAAGTAATAGCCAGTTTCCGTTTTCTCGTAGCTGTCTTTTGTCGGCACAGAATCTGCGGCAATTGCAATAAAGTTTGCCTCTCGTCCATAAGGCGCTTGTAGCTGCGAAACGACTGGCGAGAACTCCTTGCTATCTCGGCTATCGTCTATATAGAAAAACAGCAGCGTCGGCTTATCTTGCTTTAGCGACTGTGCCAATGTGAACTTGGGCGGCACAATTGAGCCGTTGCCTGCATACAGCGCAAAAATATTGCCGTCGTAGTCGTCATCGTGTAATCCAGCGATCGCAGTCCCACTCCACAGCCCTAACGATAGCCCTAGCACAGCGATCATGCCAGCGATCGCAACTGCCCCATTGCGAAAAAACGCCTGACAAAACTCAGCCAATCTTTTTTGCTTATCCAACCCTGCCACAACCTTACGTTCCTTCAAAGCTTTCAACCACGTCTTCTAATACATCCTTATTCTCACGGTAGCGGTCGGCGGTCGTCCAGCCAACTACCTGATAGTAGCCATCGGCCCCTTCTACCGTCGTATGCAAATACACCACAGCTTGATCGTCTACCGTTCCTCGAATCTCGTACTGAAGGGCTTTGTGCCCGTCAATCCTGGTCACGTCCGTTTTAGTTTCGTCCTCAAAGTTATCTAGCCCATCGCGAATTAGCTTGCGATACTGCAAAGAATTGTCTGCTAAGCCAAACCGCTTCAGGTCAGCGTTATCTTCGGAGAGCACCGTGGCGTAGAGCAGCTTAGAGGGCTGCGTCGCGTAAATATCGTGGCTGCGGCGCAGATCTTCGCCTATCTTCATCCAGCCGCTAGGCACGGTAATACTCACGTCAGTGCCGGTATTTCTCAGCACCGCTGGGCCATCGTTGATAAACTCATCTCCGTTGCTAACGGCCTCTGAGTCTTCATTCGTTCGGCAGCTAGTGAGGCTGGCCACGAGTAGAACGCTCAAAAGTGCGCAGACGACTGGCGAGGACGAGGACGTTAGCGAATTCATACCTGACTTTCGACTGATTTTAGCGGGGATGCTTTGACAAACTCAGCCAAAGCATAGCAGTCGGCGATGAAATAATCACTATTCCCTTTATGCTAGGTAAAGCAAGTCGTTCAGTGCCCCTTTACCCCTATGCTCAGAGCCGGAATTGTTGGATTGCCCAACGTCGGAAAGTCTACTTTGTTTAACGCGGTAGTTGCCAACGCGAAGGCTCAGGCCGCCAATTTTCCGTTTTGCACCATCGAACCCAACGTGGGGATTGTAGCCGTGCCGGACGGACGTTTGCAGGCATTGGCGGAAATTTCTAGCTCTAAAGAGATTTTGCCCGCTAGAGTTGAGTTTGTTGATATTGCTGGATTAGTGAAGGGTGCTAGCCAGGGCGAGGGCTTGGGCAACCAATTTTTAGCCAATATTCGTGAAGTCGATGCGATTATTCACGTGGTGCGCTGCTTCGAAAACGACGATATTATTCACGTCGCGGGTTCGATTGGCCCGCTGCGCGATATTGAGATTATCAACCTGGAGCTGGCTTTATCCGACCTATCGCAAATAGACAAGCGCATAGATCGGGTTCGCAAGCAGGCGAGAAATAATAAAGAAGCGCAGGCTGAGCTAGAAGTGTTAGAGAAATTGCAGCCGGTGCTAGATGAGGGCAAAGCCGCTCGCACGGTAGGGCTAGATGAAGAAGAGGCGCTGCTGATTAAGCCCTTGGGTTTGCTAACGCTAAAGCCGGTGATTTACGCGGCTAACGTCTCTGAAGACGATTTGGCAGAAGGCAATAGCTGGGTAGACGAAGTGAGAACCCACGCTGAGGCGGAAGCGGCGCAGGTGGTGATAGTATCGGCGCAGGTAGAGGCCGAGCTGCTAGAGATTCCGGAGGCCGAGCGAACGGATTTTTTGGAGACGTTGGGCGTGAGTGAAGGCGGCTTAAAGTCTTTGATTCGAGCGACTTACGATTTGCTGGGCCTGCAAACTTACTTCACCACTGGGCCAGAAGAAACCCGTGCCTGGACGATTAAGGCCGGTATGGTGGCTCCGCAGGCGGCAGGCGTGATTCATACCGACTTCGAGCGCGGCTTCATTCGCGCTGAGACAGTGGGCTACGAGGATTTGGTGACTTCTGGCTCGATGTCGGCGGCAAAGGAAAAAGGCTTAGTCCGCAGCGAAGGGAAAGAATACGTGGTGAAAGAGGGCGATGTGATGCTGTTTAGGTTTAACGTTTAGATTTGAGGTTTGGCTGAGCCTTAAAGCCTAGATGGCGTCAGTCACGATGAAAGATTTTGTTAGCCCCATGACCTTTTCGCTGCCGATTTTACATTGACTGTGGCTATTGGAATTTCCTGACATGAAGCACTGCTGCTGTAAGCGGTTTTCGTATGAAAAGTTGCTGAGGTGACGAATGAAACGCTTTTTCAGGTGGATGGCGTATCTTAAAATGCTGATGGCGCTGGTATTCATACGGAAACTTGCGCTGCGCCCTAGTCAGCACGGGCAGATGGGATTAGAATTTTTCGTAGGCTGAATCTGTCAGTGTGCGTTGCCTCTGCTCCCTCTCAAAATCCTTTTCACCGTAAGGCTCTTACCTTTTCCACCGTGGTTAAGTGGTTCACTAAAATTCCAAGTTGGGCAGCGCTGTCGTTAATTATGAACGGGCTGCTATTTGGCAGTTTGCTAGCCGTTTGGCAAGAGCAGGCGGCTTCAGCCGCTAGGTCAAATATGGCGCTAGCAACGATCCCTGTTGGGGGATCGGCGACTGATGCGGCGATCGCCGATACGGTAGTGGCGCTCCCGCGTCCGGGCGGCGGGCGCAAGCTGAGCTATCAGCAGTGGGTGGATGTGCTAAAGCAGGAGGCCCAGGCCGCCGTCGTTAGAAAGCCTTCTCACCTGTCGGTGCTGCTAGGCGATTCGCTCAGCCTGTGGTTTCCCGGCGAGCTGATGCCGGGTCAGCGCATGTGGATTAACCAAAGCATCTCGGGAGAGCGCACCAAAGGATTGCTCAACCGCCTAGATCTGTTCGAAAAGAACGATGTGGAGTCAATCTTTTTGATGATTGGCATCAATGATTTGATCTGGGGCGAGACGGATGAGGCCATTATCGCCAACTATAAAGAGATCGTTCGCAAGCTGAGGCAAGAGCATCCCGATACTCAGATTGTGGTGCAGTCGATTTTGCCGCACGGGGGCGAAATTTCTACCTGGGAAAGCCGCGATAAGCTGCTGGCACTGCCGAGCGATCGCATTATCGCCATGAACAAAGCGCTCCAACAAATTGCCCAAGACAACGACGCCTACTATCTAGATCTTTATCCTATTTTTGTTACGGGCGACGGGCAGTTGCGCCCCGATTTGACCACCGACGGACTGCACCTAAACCGCGAAGGCTATTTGGTTTGGCGCAGTGCGATCGCCCTCTACGCGCAGCTAGAACTTCAGGCCGTCCCGGCTGAAAAGCCAGACGCAAAAGCAGCTAAAAAGTAAGTAAAAACAGGGCCTAGACATAGACCTTCAGACGATTACCGACAAGATCTCCGCTCCCGGCTTCCGACCATCTAAAGTAAACTGAAGGTTATATAGCAACGTGCAGAGCACATCTGTACTCTCTTCCTGATAGCCTCTTATGGATACCAAAGCCTTCAAGCGCGCCCTCAATCATTCCGAGAACTACTATCGCAATCAGGGCTTTGGTCAAAAGGATGCCGTTGCCGATGAAATGCGATCGCAATACGAAAGCACCCTCATTCAAAAAATCAGGGCCAACGGCAACCAGCTCGTCCAGGGCGACGTAACTATTCATCTGGCCGAATCTTTTGGCTTTTGCTGGGGCGTAGAGCGAGCGGTGGCGATGGCCTACGAAGCTCGGCAGCACTTTCCTAATCAGCGCATTTGGATTACGAACGAAATTATCCACAACCCCGAGGTCAACGAGCAGCTCAAGGCGATGAACGTGCAGTTCGTTGAGCTAGTAAACGGCGAAAAAGACTTTTCGGGCGTGGGACAAGGCGACGTGGTGATTTTGCCTGCCTTTGGTGCCAGCGTACAAGAGATGAAGCTGCTGCACGACGAGGGCTGCACAATTGTCGATACCACCTGCCCCTGGGTTTCTAAGGTGTGGAACACCGTTGAAAAGCATAAGAAAAGAGAGTTTACCTCAATTATTCACGGCAAGTACGAGCACGAAGAAACCGTCGCAACGAGTTCCTTTGCCGGGACGTATTTGGTGGTGCTGAACTTGCCCGAAGCCGAGTATGTAGCGAATTACATTCTCAGCGGTGGCGACAGAGACGAATTCATGGCCAAGTTTGTCAACGCGCATTCCTCCAGGTTCGATCCTGACAAAGACTTGGTGGCCGTCGGCATTGCGAACCAAACCACAATGCTGAAGGGCGAAACCGAGCAAATCGGCAAGCTGTTTGAGCGCACGATGCTGAAAAAGTATGGCCCCACCGAGCTGAACGAGCATTTTCACAGCTTCAACACCATCTGCGATGCCACGCAAGAACGGCAAGACGCCATGTTTAGCCTGGTCGATGCTGACATTGATTTGATGGTGGTGATTGGCGGCTTTAACTCCTCCAACACGACGCATCTACAAGAAATCGCCGTAGAGCGCAACATTCCCTCTTTCCATATTGACAGTGCCGTTCGCGTGGGGGCAGATAATCGGCTAGAGCATCGGCCCTTGCACAGTAACGATTTAGCTATAGAGAAAGACTGGTTGCCCGCCGGAAAAATTTCTGTCGGGGTGACTTCCGGCGCTTCTACGCCAGATAAGTCCGTGCAGGAAGTGATTGAGCGGATATTTGCGATTAAGGCTCAGGTGCCGGTCGGCATGGCTTAAGTAAACTTGTCTGAATCTGAGCGGATGAATAAATTTGCTACTGTCTTTCTACTGAGATGTTACTTACATTACGCTTTTGTAATGGCCTCTACGTGGCTCTCATAACATAGCTTGATCGGCTATCCAGCTTCGTAGAATGTGTAGGTACTATATGAGAGCTATAGCTATGAAAACGCAACTTTTACGCCACTTAACTAAATTGGGAGGGGCGATCGCTCTATCCCTTTCGCTAGCCCTGACCGCCTGCGACGCAGCACCCGAGCTAGATAATGTCGATGCAGATGTAGATGTTCCGACCGACCAAGCGGCAGTGCCTAGCGATGCCGAAGTAGGCGGCGCTAATGCCGTTGACGATCTGGGTAGTTTGATAGGTGAAACCGTAACTATCAGTACCAAAGTTACTGAAGTCATCTCGCCTAATATGTTTACCGCGTTCGATGAAGAGTCTATGCGGGGCGAAGAGATTTTGATCTTGACGGAAACAGCTACGTTAGCAGTTGATGACAACGTCGAAGTCACCGGTGATGTGATGACCTTTGACGAAGCGGCCATTAATAAAGCTTACAACGTTACGCTAGAACCCAACGTGGTCGAAGCTTACACCGGTAAGCCCTACATCGCAGCTAAAGCGCTAGAACCGGTTGACTAAAGTCGCTTCTTTCAAGTCTAGGTTCCTTCGACTGCTCAGTAAGGGCATCTAGCGAAGTTATCCTATTTGGCGCTGCGAGTCCGGAAATCGAACAGGTCAGACTGTTAGCTAAGGTAGCTGGTTCTAATTAGTTTAACGATGCCGCCTGTTCGCATTTCTGAAGCGCGATCGCCCTTATCAGATCGCGCCCTCCCGATTACGCTACATCCCAGCGGTGGACATAAAGCAGTGTCGCTAGTTTATCTCGCGCTGTTTGCCGCTTGTTTGGTCAATGCTGTTTACCCTTTTCCTAGTACGCTAGTTGGGCTGTTTTTCAGAGGGGCGATCGCGCTTTGGGCTTTAAGAGGGCTAGTTGTAAACTTTGTCTACCTGTACCCCAGAAGCACTTTCTTGAAGCTAGACTCAGCGGGCTTTACGGTATGTCATAGCTTTCGTCAGCGCCAGGTTCGCTGGTCAGCCGTCAGGCGGGTTTCGACCGTAGATGTATCCTCGCGATCTAGAGTCCTTAGAGTTGGCTGGCAGTATCTACCAAACTATTTGCCAGACGGTAAGCCCATAGGCCGTCTGACTGGCTGGCGCAGTCAAGAGTTTGATGGTGTTTTGTCGGAAAACTATGGGCTGAAACCGCAGGATCTAGCTGATTTTCTCAATCAGCTCAGCGATCGCTTTTCAACGAGCGATTCTTTCCAGACTAGCGATCGCCTTAACCTCTTAGAAGCAACGACCGCTGCCTATTCTGCGAAAGCGCTAGCGGTGTTGGCGCAACCGCTGCCCGTTGAGCTATCAACCGGGTTGGCTAACGTAATTACTGTTCAGGCGATTGTAGTAGGCGTGATTTGTTGGAGCCAGTTTGGACTTGTAGGTGCTTGGCCTATCATCTTGCTCCTAAGCTTTGTGGTCTTGCTCTACCTGCGTCCTCATACGAACAGGCTAAACATCCATCGCGACGGTTTTACAATTCATTCCTTTCTAAGTAAAGAAACTGTGCGGTGGGAGGCGATCGCCCAGTTTGCGCCCGAGTTTACTCGGCATTCATCGTACGTAACGTCAGTTCGGGATAAGAAAAGCACAAAAAAGGGAGGACAGGTACGCTGAGGTTACCA
>QBMC01000111.1 GCA_003242035.1 Nodosilinea foveolarum
ATGTAACCTATTTTACCATCCATAATCGGCCTGCTCTGTCAATGCGTAAGTCCTATACTAGACGTTACGTTTGCCAGCAGTTCGTAATAACTGCCTCGGCCACTCCCACTCGATAGCCGAACCGTCGATAGCTGGCTGACTTCTCGCCCAATTCGACGACCCACCCCAACCACGACAGGCTGCGACGCTTCCTCTGCCGACGAGTCAGACGACCGCACAGATAGCGAGTCCGTGGGTAAAGGACTTAGCAGAAAGTCGAAGCTAATAGGCTGATGACCGCAGCGCACTACGCATTGAAACGCTTCGGGCTGCTGCCTTTCGATCACTTGCTGAACGCGTTCTAGATAGGGAGCGATCGCCACTGGGCCAAACAGCATTTCTATCGACTGACCGGCTAGCTCATCGCAGTTTTGACAGTCGGCAGCGTCGGGCCAGTGCAAAGACAAAATCTTACCGCTCGCGGTATGCGTCACCACCAGCGTATTCGCACTTTCAATAGCATCGCCTACGAGCGCCTGTTCATCACCAAGCGCCGAGGTCGATTGAATAGACGAGGAGGGTTGGATAGACCGAGGCATTGCTTAGTTTAGAAACCCACTAACTCCAAAAATGCGTCTTGAGAAGCTGGCGAAAGCGCATTTAGTCAAGACTATCGCTTATTGCGCCGGGATGAGAGTAATGAAATCACATTCGAGGGATTACGGAGAACTCATGGTCGAGATGCACAAAGCTATAGGTGAGATTTCCTCACGATTACAGGCGCGATCGCCAGAAAAATCAACACACAAAATCATTTCTTAGCCTAAGGAATTAATATGAGGGTAGGCTATGCCCCAAACTGGGCTAGTTTTAGCTTTTGCCCACCCTGACTTCAGTGGCACCTTCATGACCGACGTTCCCGTTTCACGCCTGCGCAACTTTTCCATCATTGCCCACATCGACCACGGCAAATCCACATTGGCCGACCGGCTCTTACAGGAAACGGGCACCGTCAGCGACCGAGACATGAAGGCCCAGTTCCTCGACACTATGGATATTGAGCGAGAACGCGGTATCACCATTAAGCTTCAGGCGGCCCGGATGAACTACACCGCTAAAGACGGTGAAACCTATGTCCTGAATCTGATTGACACGCCGGGACACGTTGACTTTACCTACGAAGTTTCGCGATCGCTCGCCGCTTGCGAAGGCGCACTGCTCGTCGTCGATGCCTCCCAGGGGGTAGAAGCGCAAACGCTGGCCAACGTCTATCTAGCGCTCGACAATGACTTAGAAATTATTCCAGTGCTTAACAAAGTCGATTTGCCCGGTGCCGATCCCGAGCGCGTTAGAAAAGAAATCGAGGAAGTAATTGGCCTCGACTGTAGCGGAGCTATCATGGCCTCAGCCAAACAGGGAATTGGCATCACCGAAATCCTGGAGTCGATTGTTTACCTAGTTCCCCCGCCAGAAGACAAAAACGATCAGCCGGTACGCGCCCTGATATTTGACAGCTATTACGATAGCTATCGGGGGGTGATTATTTATTTTCGGATCACCGATGGCACGATTGGGAAGGGCGATCGCATTCGCCTCATGGCCTCCGGCCAAGAATACGACATCGACGAGCTAGGCGTTTTGGCCCCCACCCAAAAGCCCGTAGACGAGCTGCATTCCGGCGAAGTAGGCTACATCTCCGCCTCCATTAAGTCGGTAGAAGACGCCCGAGTAGGCGACACCATCACCCTGGTAAAGAACCCCGCCAAAGAAGCGCTAGCCGGTTACATAGAGGCTAAGCCCGTCGTTTTCTGTGGCCTCTTCCCCACCGACTCCGACCAGTACGAAGATCTGCGCGAAGCCCTCGACAAACTGCGGCTCAACGACGCTGCCTTAAAGTACGAACCCGAAACCTCCAGCGCCATGGGCTTTGGCTTTCGCTGCGGCTTTTTAGGACTGCTGCACATGGAAATTGTGCAAGAGCGACTAGAGCGCGAATACGACCTGGATTTAATTACCACCGCGCCCTCGGTGATTTACAAAGTCACCACCATCACAGGCGAAGTCGTCGAAATCGACAACCCTAGCCTGCTGCCCGACCCCCAGCAGCGAGAGAAGATCGAAGAACCTTATATCAAGGTTGACATCATCACGCCCGAAGAATTTGTCGGCACCCTCATGGAGCTATGTCAGGCTCGCCGAGGAGAGTTTCAAGATATGAAGTACCTCACGCCCGGTCGCACTACGCTAATCTACGAGCTGCCGCTAGCAGAGGTCGTCACCGACTTCTTCGACCAGATGAAGTCGCGCAGTAAAGGCTATGCCAGCATGGAGTACCAGCTCATTGGCTACCGGGAGAATGCGTTAGTGAAACTAGATGTGATGATTAACGGCGACAAGGTCGATCCGCTAGCGGCCATTGTCCACAAAGACAAAGCCTATTATGTGGGCCGCGCCCTCACCGAAAAACTCAAAGAACTGATCCCGCGCCACCAGTTTAAGGTGCCCATTCAAGCTTCTATCGGTAGCCGCATTATTGCGAGTGAGAGCATTCCGGCGCTGCGTAAGGACGTGTTAGCCAAGTGCTATGGCGGCGATATTTCGAGAAAGAAAAAGCTGCTAAAGAAACAGGCCAAAGGTAAAAAGCGAATGAAATCTGTCGGGACAGTAGATGTTCCTCAGGAAGCGTTTATGGCGGTGCTAAAGCTGACGCCTAGTAGCTAGTAATTCAGAGGACTGTCTAGCTAGCAGGTCAAGAAAATTTGATATGTGCATAAATCATCTGGGTATTCCTAAAAGCGGTTGAAGTTTTAATGAACGCCCAAAAGATTGTCAATTGTATCAAGAAAACTTTGTTACATTGAGTCAGATTCGAGCCTCCCCAGAACGTTTGGAGATGTTCGGAACACGACTCGAAGTACGACTTAAAACGTGATATGACAGTCGTTTTTGGGAAATGCTCAACATCTTTGCAGGCATATATCTAAATCTATGAGAATTTTAGTCACTGGGGGTGCTGGCTTCATTGGGGCGCACCTTATTGATCGGCTCATGAACGCTAACCACGAGGTTATTTGTCTAGATAATTTCTACACAGGACACAAGCGCAACGTATTGCGCTGGATGAATCATCCTTACTTCGAACTCATTCGCCACGACATTACCGAGCCAATCCGCCTGGAAGTCGATCAGATCTATCATTTGGCCTGTCCTGCCTCCCCGGTGCACTATCAGTACAATCCGGTCAAAACCGTGAAAACTAACGTGCTAGGTACGCTCAACATGCTGGGCCTAGCAAAGCGCGTTAAGGCCAGATTTTTCCTGGCTTCTACCTCCGAAGTCTACGGCGATCCAGAAGTTCATCCTCAGCCCGAGGAATATCGCGGCAGCGTTAACCCGATCGGCATTCGTAGCTGCTACGACGAAGGCAAGCGCATGGCCGAAACCCTCGCTTTCGACTATCACCGGCAAAACGATGTCGAGATTCGAGTCGTCAGAATTTTCAACACGTACGGCCCTCGCATGTTGGAAAACGACGGTCGAGTCGTCAGTAACTTTATCGTGCAGGCGCTTAGCGGACAGCCGCTGACGGTATACGGCGATGGCTCTCAAACGCGCAGTTTCTGCTACGTTTCCGATTTGGTCGATGGCTTTATTCGCCTGATGAACAGCGACCAAACGGGGCCGATTAATATTGGCAATCCGGACGAGTACACGATTTTGCAGCTAGCGGAAACTATTCAAAGAATGGTGAATCCCAATGTAGAAGTGCAATACAAGCCTTTGCCGCTAGACGATCCGCGCCGCCGCCAGCCTGATATTACTAAGGCCAAAGAGCTGCTGAATTGGCAGCCGAGCGTCGCGTTGCCAGCGGGGCTAGAGAAAACCATTGCAGATTTTCGTGATCGCATGGCCACCAAAGGCACCCTCAGCCAAGATCTCCCCGAGACTATCCTTACCGCCTCCTAACAGCCGTCCCCAGTAGACAGCTATTTCAGATTGCTCAGATCTGAGCATCAGACCCTTCTTAAACCCATTCAAGCTATCCAAACCAAGAGAGTTTTACCATCATGCGTGTTTGCGTTATTGGAACTGGCTATGTCGGCCTAGTTACGGGTGTGTGTTTATCACACATTGGCCATCAAGTTATCTGCGTAGATAACAACGAAGAAAAAGTGCAGCTCATGAAGTCTGGCCAGTCGCCGATTTATGAACCCGGTCTCTCCGATTTGATGAAGTCCTCCATGGCCTCAGGCAACTTAGAATTTACCTCCGACCTGGGCGTGGGCGTCAACCACGGCGACATTCTGTTTATTGCGGTGGGCACCCCGGCCCTACCCACTGGTGAGAGCGACACTCGCTATGTAGAAGCCGTCGCTCGCGGCATTGGCGAACACCTCAACGACGGCTACAAAGTCATTGTCAACAAGTCTACTGTGCCTATTGGCTCTGGCGACTGGGTGCGGATGATTGTGCTAGACGGCATCTGCGAACGTCAGGCTGAGCGTCAAAAAGTCCCTGTCGGTGCAGGCGCTCCGATGGCGATGACTCCCGAGGTCAAAGCTTCCTTCGACGTAGTGAGCAATCCTGAATTCCTCAGAGAAGGCTCTGCGGTCTACGACACCTTTAACCCTGATCGCATTGTGCTAGGCAGCAATAACGATAAAGCGATCGCCATGATGAAGGAACTCTACACCCCCATCGTAGAGCGCCAGTTTGCCGAAGATAGCGACGCCCCTCAAGTGCCGGTATGCGTCACCGACCTCAGCTCTGCGGAGATGGTGAAGTATGCCTCTAATGCATTCCTCGCGACCAAAATTAGCTTTATTAATGAAGTGGCTAATATTTGCGATCGCGTTGGTGCAGATGTTACTCAGGTCGCGGCAGGCATTGGCCTAGACTCGCGCATCGGCAGCAAATTCTTACAAGCGGGCATTGGCTGGGGCGGCTCCTGCTTTCCTAAAGACGTGTCCGCTCTCGTACACACCGCCGACGACTACGGCTACGAAGCTGAACTGCTGAAGGCCACCATCAACGTCAACGACCGCCAGCGCGTCCTCACTATCGAAAAGCTTCAGAAAGTACTCAAAATCTTAAAAGGTAAAACGATCGGCTTACTCGGCCTCACCTTCAAGCCCGACACCGACGACATGCGCGATGCGCCTTCGCTGATCATGATCGAGCAGCTTAACCGTCTGGGCGCAAGAGTCAAAGCCTACGATCCGATTGTGTCTCAAAGCGGCGTTAGCCAGGGCCTTTCTGGTGTCATTGTCGAAACCGACCCTGAGCGATTGGCCGACGGCTGCGATGCGCTCGTACTCGTTACCGACTGGGCCAAGTTTAGAGACCTGGACTACGGCAAAATGGCCAAGCTGATGAACGCGCCAGTGATGATTGACGGTCGCAATTTTCTAGATCAAAAAGGGCTGGAGGCGCAGGGCTTTCAGTATGTAGGCATGGGCCGATAGATTTGGTTTGCGCGATCGCAAAAAAATTAGCCCCTAACAGCCCCGGCTTGTCTACGAACGAGCCGGGGCTTTTGTGCAACCGAATCAATGCCCTTAAAACGCAAATTTGCTACAGACTTCGGGCGCTTTAGAGCCAAATGTCAACAGCGGGCCGACTCAGCCAAATCGTTTTGGGTATTCTATGTCTACAGCAACAGGTCATGTATTCTTGCCTTTTTGGGCTACTTTACCTAAGCTTTAAGGATGTCTAAAAGTTAAGGGTTTTCACCATTGAGCCAACCCTTGTAAATGGCTAAAAGTATAGTACACAGTAGTAATTTTCCTATGTTTGCACTCGCGATCTCAACGATATTTGGCACTCCTATCCTGGTTCTAGCGGTAGGCTTTCTAGGCGTTTCACAAAAGCGAGCCGAAGATGGCCGAGCGCATCTCGTTTCCCCTTCATCCGCAGCGGCCTTACCCACAGCTAAAGAGACCGTTGAACAGCCCACTCAAAAGGCAGCACAGCCTGCTTTCTGAGTGGGCCACTCACGCAAAACCGAATTAATCATGAGAACCCTCGCTGAATACATACTTCAGCGAGGGTTCTTCATTTAGAGTAGTAGAGTAGCAAGCAGACAGCGAATCATGAGTATGCTTCGGTATCAAATGGTGATCGTTTGGTCAGACAAGGACAACTGCTATCTGGTGCATCTTCCTGACTTTCCTAGTCAAGATGCACCGGGCGCAGGGAAATAGCTACACAGAAGCTGCCAAAAATGGAGAGGAGGTTTTGCAGCGTCTTGGTCGCTCAGCCACCGAATCGCAGGTCGTCGCTGAGCTATATGCCGAAGCTAATCCTGCTGTCGTCAGCGAAACTACGATGGTTCCAGTTGAGCCATCTATTCAAAGCGATGTCAGTCTGTCTGGCAGAGAAATCGCGCCTCCTGTCCAGAAAACGCCTCCCTTCCCGGTGCTAAAAACGACATTTATAAGTATATGCACGTCAATAGTTGGGGCCACGGCGCTGACGGCTCTGGCCTTTATTTCCGAGAGCTTCACACTGCCACAGGCAGAAACCCCAACAGCGCCATCCGCTGAAGAATCCGACCCTCACGAAGATTTGCCCTCGAAGATCAACGACCCTTCAGAACCGGAGGCCCACTCGGAACCGGACACTTTTGAAAATTCCGAATCGAATACCGTTACTTCCATAGCCGCTGCGCCGCCGCTGACGCTAACTCAGTCAATCGCAGAGTCCAGTGCAGTTTGGGCGATCGCCACTTATTCAGACGAAGGCCGCAATATTAACCTGATCGTCAGCGGCGAGGAGAGCGGGCTGATAACCATTAGAGACCAGGGAAGCGGACAACCCGTTCGGACGTTAGAAGCTCACGACGATACGGTCAGAGCGATTGAGATCGCACCCAACACCCGTCGTCTTATCAGCAGCAGCGGTGATGGCATTAAGGTATGGAACCTGGAAACGGGCGAACTGCTGTATCGTCTGCCCTCATCTACCCCAGTTTGGTCTATTGCGATCGCGCCAGACGAAAGTCGCTTTGTCAGCGGTGCCGATGATGGCAGCCTTGCCGCCTGGGACTTAGAAACAGGTCAGTCGCTCTATAGCACTAGCGATGGCGCAACCATATGGTCAGTCGCTGTTGCGCCAGATGGCAAATCTTTCGTCAGTGGAGATAGCAACCGCGTCGTTTGTCAGCGGGATTTAGCCACCGGACAGTTACTGAAAACCTTCAAGGGACATCAAAGCAACGTGCGCGCAGTGGCTATTAGCCCCGATGGACAAACACTGGCAAGCGGTAGCTGGGACAAGACCATCAAGCTGTGGTCGTTAGAAACGGGTGAATTGCAGGCGACGCTAGAAGGTCATCGAGACCACATCGTCAGTTTAGCCATCAGTAGTGATGGCGATATGCTCGCTAGCGGCAGCACCGATACCACTGTAAAACTCTGGAGCCTATCTGACCTATCTGACTACAAGCTCCTAGAGAACCTGGAGGCTCACTCCGATTGGGTTTTGGCCACGGTGTTTAAGGATAGAGAGCGAACGCTCATTACCGGCAGCAAGGATAAAACGATAAAAATATGGGAGTAACGACTTAAGAAGACCATCGCTCTAGCGCTCGTTGCCCACCCCACCGGGCGACAATTTCATCGTCATAGTCGTCAGCTAAGCGAATGACGGTTGTTACCGAAGTTTTCAGCTCGATTTGATCGCAAGTAGAGCCGACGAGGCTATGCTCAAAGACGATGTCGTTCTCGTTATCGAGCGCAAACCGACCGAAATGAATGCCGTTGTTTGCCCGTAGCAGATAGTAGCTAAGCTCCGGCGTCACATCAATATCAGTTACCACAAAAGAGCGAGTGGTGATTAAGGCGTCGTTATTTTCCCAGGACACGACGCGGGTAGAGGCAACTGCCGAACCAATCGTTACGATAAAGAGAGGTTCGTCCTCAAATAGAACGGCAGCCTCTCCGAACAGATCTTGCATCCAGGGCACAATTCGGTTGTAGCAGGCCCGCTGTGCGGTGCTCTCAAACTCCATAAAACACTCAAAATAAAATCAATTCACATAAAACCAACGCCGATACTTAGCGTTATTGTCCGTATTCTCTCATTCTTTCCTCCCTCACGGGAGACTCTACCCTCTGCCTGTTTCCTACCAATTACCAAACCTATGGGCAAGATTTCTCCCGAACTAACCAACCTGCCTAGCCCTGATTCAAAGGCCACTCCGACCGATGAGTTCGATCAGCTAACGGACGACTTGAGGTATCAACAGGCGATCGCTGCCGTCTCGAACCTGATAGATAATATAGATCTTTCCGCCCGCGAGCGAGCTGGCCTAGACGCTGAAATTCATCACCTAGACAGCGTCTTGCACAAGCTAGAAACTCGGGTGGTGCATATTGCCGTATTTGGCATGGTCGGTAGAGGCAAGTCGTCTTTACTTAATGCGCTGGTAGGTCAGCCTATTTTTCAGACCGGGCCTTTGCATGGCGTCACGCAGCAGGCCGAGAGTATTCTTTGGCAGTCGAATACGAGCAAGTCTAGTGATAATGAGTCTGGCGCGGTCGAAGACATTTACCGAGCGACGCTGGCGGGGCAGCAGGCTTCTAAGGTTGAGCTAATTGATACACCGGGGATTGATGAAGTGGGGGGCGATCGCCGACAAGCGATCGCCCAAAAAGTAGCCCGCCAAGCCGACCTCATTCTCTTTGTGATTTCAAGCGATCTCACCCAGCTAGAGCACACTGCCCTCAGCGAGCTACATCAGGCGGGCAAACCTATTTTGCTCGTGTTTAATAAAGCCGATCAGTATTTGGAGAGCGATCGCACTCAAATTCTCCAAACGCTCCAGTCCGAACGGCTAACCGACTTGATCCCTTCAGATCACGTAGTCACTACCGCCGCCGCGCCGCTGGTAAAACGAGCCACGCGCACTGCCAACGGCACCCTTCAAACCCGCATCGAACGCGGCCAGCCAGATGTCGCTGAGCTAAAACTCCAGATTCTAAAAATTCTACAGAGAGAAGGCAAAGCCCTGGTTGCGCTCAATACTTTGCTGTATGCCGATGAGATTAACGAGCAAATTGTGGCGCGGAAACTGACCTTGCGCGATCGCGCCGCCGATGACACCATCTGGAAAACCGTCATCACTAAGTCTATCGCCGTTGCGCTCAATCCCATCACCGTCATCGACCTGCTCAGCGGCGCCGCTATTGACGTGGCGCTGATTGTCGTACTCGCTCGGCTATACGGACTAGTGATGACCCAAAAGGGCGCGGCGCAGCTCCTGAAAAAAATTGCCTTCGCGACGGGTGGCCTAACCGCCAGCGAATTAATTGTAAGTTTTGGCCTCAGTGGGCTTAAGAGCGCTTTAGCAGCGGCGGCAATTCCGACCGGTGGGTTGACGGCCACTCCGTACGTATCGGTTGCGTTAACTCAAGCTGCGGTTTCTGGTGTGTCTACTTATGCGATCGCCCAAGTCACCAAAACTTATCTAGCCAACGGAGCCACCTGGGGCGACCAAAGCCCCAAAGCCGTCGTCGCTAAAATCGTCAGCGAAATCGACGAAGACTCCATCATGACCCAAATTCGCGGCGAGCTATCCACCCGGCTAGACCTTAAATCCCACTGGAAAAAGTAGCCTTAAAAATAAAATCTCAGCCCACTTAAAGCAGACTGAGCCTCCAATTTGTTCGAATAATCTATCTAGACCCCACCGAACTAGTTATTCACAAAGTCCGTTGGCCCCTCGTAGCCAGAGGCTTCCGCCAGCGTCTGTAAAGACTGAGCGCCGCTCAAAAATTGACCCTTTACGTCCCAAGTCGGATAGCCTTTGACTTCCGGCACCGACTGACACAAAGCCGCCTGAGAATTCGCTCCGTCCTCTGTACATTCAACGTAAGGAATCTTTTTAGCCGCCGCCTCACCAAAGAGCTGCTTTTGGTCGTGACAGTGAGGACACCAGTAAGCGCTATACATCTTGGCATCAATATCCTTTAAATGATTGGCCAGCGCGATTTCTGATTCGCCTGAAGGTGTCGTTATTGCTGGGCCAACCGCGCCGTCTGCCGCCACTGGGCCAGGGCCAATCTGACCATTCGCGGCATACATGCCAAACGTACCCACCAGCGCCACCATCGCAATAATTACCCCCGAAAACAGAAGCTGACCGCGATCAATCCAGCGGCGACCTAGCACCACCAAAAAGAACATCGTCGTCGCCATCAGTGCCGACGCAATGCAGTAAGGACACACTTCTTTAATGTCTGTCGCCAGCACATACATCAAAAATCCGCTAAATACCATCATGCCAGTGGCACCGACAAATAGCAGCGGCCAAGTCCAGCCTTCTACTTTAGTACGCTGCTCAAAATTATCTTCGCCATTTAGCAGCAGTGGAGCCACCGCCAGCACCAGCATTGAGAGATAGGCCAAAAAGCCAAACAGGGTTAGCGGTAAGCCAAAAACAGTCGCCCAGTCGCTGTTGAGAACGCGATCGCACCCCACCGCGCAGACCGCCTCCGTATTCATCAATTTTGTCAGGGTCAGGTATCCTGTACCCGCTGCACCTACAGCCGCGATCGCGCCAATAATCGGCCGCGACCAACGATGAACCCAAAGCGTTTCCTGACGCCGACGTCTCGAAGTTTTCATAAAAACAGGTGCCTAGCCAACAGCCAAATCAACAACAATTAATCTTAGACAACAATACCCACAAATGAAAACCGCAGTGTCACACATAACAAGGCGTCACTCGTCACTCATCACTCCGCTAAACCGCAGCAACCGAGCGATTCCCAGACTTAGCCTCAACCGGCTGCACCTCATTCCTTAGTGCTACCCCTTCCGCCAGCGCAGTCACAAACTGACGCACCCGAATCGGATCGACCGGCTCCTCGATTTTCCCTTTACGCTTTAACGAACTAGACACAATCACCCCATCCACCTGACGAATCAGCTCGCCAACGTTGCTCCAATTCGCGCCGCTACCGACAAATACCGGTGTATTGCCCGCTGCGGCTCTAGCCATCTCCAAATCTTCTAGCCGGGGCGGTCGCCCGGTCGCCCATCCTGACAAAATTATCCCGTCTGCTAAGCCACGATGAATCGTATCTTCTACGGAAGTGGTCAGATTAGGCGTCCCTAGCGGACTCGCATGTTTGACCAGTACGTCGGCCAAAATCTTTACATCACTACCCAGCTCGCGGCGATAGCGCAAAAGATCGTACGCCTCGCCCTCAATCAGCCCTTGGTCGGTGGCCATTACGCCAGTCAGGACATTTACCCGAATAAAGCTCGCCCCAGTGCAGGTGGCGATCGCCAGCGCACTACGCGCATCATTACGCAACACGTTAATCCCAATTGGCAGCGTCACCAGATGCTTCAGGCGTTGCACAATCAAAGTCATCGCACTGACCACAGCCGGATCTACCTTCGATTTCGGAAATGGCGCATCAAAAAAGTTTTCGACAATCAGGCCATGGGCACCACCAGAGGCCAGGGCCGTCGCCTCTTGCTCAGCGCGGGCAATCACCGCTTGCAGATCGCCCTGCCAACGGGCGGAGTTGGGCAATGGCAGCAGATGGATGACGCCAATGACAGGGTTGGCCGTTTTGAAAATTTGGATTAAGTCCACGGGTTTTTATCTCGGACTCGCAGTTCAGTCACTAATTGATCGGTCGGTTACTGTCGTTGCTTCTGAGAAGTAGGCTCAAGTACAGCGGTTCGGGCCTCGATCTACCTTAACAGCCAATGCTAAGAGTTTTAGGCAAAGTTTTGTCGCGCTATTAGCCGGTCAAAGAGGGAGCCTGCGTAGCCCCAATTGTGTAGTTATGTTATGATTTTTGGGTAGGAGATTTGCTTTTTGCATTCAGGCATTCACAAGAGCGATCGCTACGTCTGCCTTGTGTAACATCTGAAAAGTAACGTCTAAAAAGTCAAATCAAAATAGAGAGTATTTTATGGGACGCAAGCCCACAATTGCACTTTCGCATCTAGGGTGCGAGAAAAATAGAGTAGATAGCGAGCACATGCTGGGGCTACTGGCCAAAGCTGGTTACGGCATTGGCGCAGATGAAGAAGGCGCCGATTACGTCATCGTCAACACCTGTAGCTTTATTCAAGCAGCCAGAGAAGAGTCAGTTCGTACCCTGATAGAGCTAGCCGAAGCGAACAAAAAAATTGTCATTACCGGCTGCTTAGCCCAGCACTTTCAGGGCGAGCTGCTAGACGAGATTCCAGAAGCCGTGGCGCTAGTCGGCACTGGCGACTACAACAAAATCGTCAACGTCATAGAGCGAGCCGAAGCTGGAGAGCGCGTAAAAGCGGTAACCGAAAATCCGGTTTACATCGCTGACGAAACCGTCCCTCGCTATCGCACTACTTCAGAGGGCGTGGCTTACTTACGAGTAGCGGAAGGCTGCGACTACAAGTGTGCCTTTTGCATCATTCCTCATCTGCGGGGGAAGCAGCGATCGCGCTCCATCGAATCCATCGTCGCCGAAGCCCATCAGCTAGCCGCCCAGGGTGTCAAAGAAATCATCTTGATCTCTCAAATCACCACTAACTACGGCGTAGACCTTTACGGCAAGCCAAAACTCGCCGAACTCCTGCGAGCCCTAGGAGAGGTTGATGTGCCCTGGGTCAGAATGCACTATTCCTATCCCACTGGCCTCACTCCCGCCGTCATCGACGCAATTCGCGAAACGCCCAACGCGCTTCCCTACCTAGATCTGCCTTTGCAGCACTCTCACCCAACCGTGCTCAAGTCGATGAACCGCCCCTGGCAGGGCCACGTCAACGACGACATCATCGAAAACCTCAAAGCCGCACTGCCCGAAGCCGTCTTACGCACCACCTTTATCGTGGGCTTCCCTGGCGAAACTAAAGAGCATTTCGAGCATCTAAAAACCTTCGTTCAGCGGCACCAATTCGACCATGTGGGCGTCTTTACCTTCTCTGCCGAAGAGGGCACCGCTGCCTACGACCTGCCAAATCCGGTCGATCAAGCAACCATGGACGCCCGCCGCGAAGAGATCATGTTCGAGCAGCAAGATATTTCCTTTCGGCAAAACCAGGCGCAGGTAGGCCGTACCGTAGACGTATTGATCGAACAGGAAAATCCTTCGACGGGTGAACTGATTGGGAGAAGCGATCGCTTTGCTCCAGATGTAGACGGCCTCGTATACGCCAAAGGCAGCGCCGCCCTCGGGCAAATCGTCCCTGTTACCATCGAAGCCGCAGACACCTACGATCTCTTCGGCAGCGTCGTCAGCCACTCAGCTACACCGCCATCGACAGATCGCTCGACTGAGCTGACATCGGCCAGCACTTAATCCAACGACGCTTAAATATTTAATCTCTTCAACCTCTAACCCTCTAGACACCGCACATAGATTAGGAACATAATGACCTCTTCGTTTGCCGATTTAGGACTCTCTGCTGACCGCGTTGACCATCTGACCAAGATGGAATTTACGCAGCCTACGGAGATCCAAAACCAGGCTATTCCTCAGCTTATGAGCGGCCATGACGTAGTGGGTTTAGCACAAACGGGCACGGGTAAAACCGCCGCCTTTGCCTTGCCGATACTCGAACAAATCGACCCGGCGAAATACCACGTGCAGGCGCTGGTACTTACTCCCACCCGCGAGCTAGCGATGCAGGTCAGTCAGGCTATGGAGAGCTTTAGTACAGATAGCAGAGTCTACGTCACCTCTGTTTATGGCGGACAGTCTATCGGGCAGCAGCTCAGCCGGTTGAAGCAAGGATCTCAAATCGTCGTCGGCACACCAGGCCGCATTATCGACCTGCTAGACAGAGGCGGACTGGTGCTTGATAGGCTCAGCATGATGGTGCTAGACGAAGCTGACGAAATGCTCAACATGGGCTTTATTCAAGACGTAGAGAAAATTTTGGGCCACACACCAGACGAGCGCCAAACGGCCTTTTTCTCAGCGACGATGGAACCGGCCATTCAAAAGCTCGCCACTCGATTCTTAAAGTCTCCAGTCACCGTCAGTGTCGAACCGCAAAAGGCATCTACCGCCAGCATTAAGCAGGTGGCCTACGTGGTGCCCCAAAATTGGAGCAAGCCCAGAGCGCTGATGCCCATCTTAGAAATGGAAGATCCAGAAAGCGCCATTATTTTCGTGCGAACCCGACGCACCGCCGCCGAACTCACCCGTCAGCTTCAAGCAGCAGGCCACAGCGCCGATGAGTATCACGGCGACTTGAATCAGTCTCAAAGAGAGCGACTTTTGCAGCGATTTAAGCAGCGGCAGGTTCGTTGGGTGGTCGCTACTGATATCGCCGCGAGAGGCATTCATGTAGACGATTTGAGCCACGTAATCAACTACGAGCTACCTGATAATTTGGATAGCTACGTGCATCGAATTGGGAGAACCGGACGGGCGGGGAAAGAGGGGAGAGCGATCGCCATCGTCAAACCGCTAGAGAAATACAAAATCACCCGAGTCGAAAAGCACTTCAAGAAGCCTGTCGAATACGCCCAGGTGCCCACTCAAGCTCAAATCGCCGCCCGCCACTTAGAAAAGCTTCAGACCCGTGTTCGAGAAGCCGTCACCAGCGAACGCCTCGCCTCCTTTCTGCCCATCGTGTCGCAGCTCAGCGAAGAATACGACATTCGCACCATCGCCGCCGCCGCCCTGCAAATGGCCTACGATCAAGCGCGGCCCGCACACCTACGCACAGAAGATCGCCCATCGAGCGAACAGGCAAAACCAGTGCCCAAGCCTAGACTCTCTAGAAGACGGGAGAGCGCCAACGCTGCACCCAACGCTCAAGCTAATAGGGTGCAAAACAAGGCTAGAGAATCCGCTAATAGATAAACTGAAGTCGGGCCTATCTAGAAGCCGTCATACAGACGCTGAAGATAAGCTTCTCCACCAAGCTGGTTCATCTGAGTGAGAATCCAGCTTTGACGGTCTAGCACTTCCCAGGAAGGGTCATCTAGGCTGTACAGTTCTGGGCCGGGTAGTACAGCCGCAAGCAGGGCCGATTCTTCGGCGCTCAGGCTCTGAGCAGAGACTTGAAAAAAATACTGACTGGCGGCTTCTACGCCGAAGGTGCGATCGCTAAATTGAGCAATGTTCAAATACATTTCTAAAATTCGCTGTTTACTCCACATCAGCTCTATCAGGAAGGTCAGCCAAGCTTCTATGGCTTTGCGCACAAAGCTACCTCCTGGCCAAAGAAACAGGTTTTTGGCAACTTGCTGAGTAATGGTACTCGCTCCGCGCAGGCTAGCCCCGTTTTCGGCATCTCTAAGCGCCGCGTTGATAGCATCTATATCGAACCCACTGTGCATCGGAAAGCGCTGGTCTTCGGCCGCGATCGCCGCGATCGCCATGTTAGGAGCAATCTGCTCATAGGGCTGCCAGCGATAGGCATAGAGGCCATTGCGAAAGGCGGTTTGAATCATGAAGCTGGTAGTAGGCGGAGGCACGAACCGCAGCAACAGCACCATGAGCGCCGACAAACCCCACAGCCAAAAAACGAGGCGGACTATCCACCGAAGAATACGAGATAAACTGAGAAGTCTTCTACTTTTGGTGCGTCTATACATATGTTTGTGATTAAACCAGTGATAGTGTGAGAAAACTCCGTCTACTCTTCATCTATGCACGTAGATATCATCCCAGAATATAAGATCTCTGATAGTGATCGCAAAGCTATCAGTCAACTGCTAATTGAATCGTTTTTAGACTATCCCTTAGAGCGCAGCTACTACAAGCTTCTACCACAGTTCCGTTATCTAGCATGGATAGATGACAAACTGGTTGCGCAAGTAGGCATTAGACTTAATCGGAAATTAAGGAAATTTGGATACAATTAGGCAGTAGGTAAGTCCGCTGGAGGTGGTTCGATGAGAATGCGTTACGC
>QBMC01000112.1 GCA_003242035.1 Nodosilinea foveolarum
TAAAAGCCATAGAGACTGTCATGGCTACGCTGTAGCTGTTGTGTCACCCCTTCAGAGGAAGGTATTTTTTAATCGCGAGACATAAATCGCTCATTAAACGTAAAAGCAGTCTACGACCTTCGTAATACAAAACTTACTGTCTTGTACGTTTTTGCACTTTTTGTCATCCTACAAACTCACCGGATTTTGCAACAGCAGAGGCGTAGCAATAATTGCAAGGGCGATCGCTTGTATCCCTGCAAAAGGCTGTATAAAGTAATCTATAAAGCACAACCCCCAGCGCAATTAAAATCAACGAATTTCTATGAAGCATCTACTATTTGTGCTCTCTGCCCTTTTGCTATTCACTAGCTGCTCCGACGCTGCTACCCCCGACGCCCAAAGCAGCGACACCCAAATAGTGATCTCCGAAACAGACACCAGTACAGAGGCTGAAGCAAAAGATGCCGAAGACCCCGGCGAAGACAGCGAGACCCAGGACGATCCAGGCGAGACAGAAGAGGCTGAGGCCGAAGAAGAAGACATCGCCGGACTCGATCAAAAAAACGTCGCCCTTCTGGTGAGCGACCAAAGAACATTCGGTCAAATTACTATCAAAAAGGTAGCCACTGCCCGCGATGGCTGGGTCTCCATACATAAAAGCAAGCCAGACGGCAGCATTCAGCAGCCAGATAGCATTGGAGAAGCCCGCGTAGACTCGGGCGACAGCGAGGATATTATCATAGACCTGTGGGAAGCTCCTGCCGTGGGCGACAAGCTGTGGGCGCTGCTGCATATTGACGCAGGCGAGCGAGGTCTGTACGAATATCCAGGCAAAGATGCGCCCGTAAAAAAAGATGGCGAGACCGTAGCGCGGTCTTTTGTGATCCAAAGCGATCAGGCGGAAAAAGAGGAGAGCGCTGAATAAGAGCTGGGTTCTAGCTGTCTTTGGATTTCGAAAATGGGGCTGCGTTAATGTTTACCCTTGCCTATAGACAGACCTCTCATCAGCCGTCATAATAAAGCCTTAACTGCGGGTGTAACTCAGTGGTAGAGTAGCTGCTTCCCATGCAGCCTGTCGCGCGTTCGAATCGCGTCACCCGCTTTCTTTTCAGTCTTGAAGATGGAGAAACTAAAGCTTAAAAAGCTTCACACTTTTCCTTTTGACTGCCTATTAATAGATCTTGAACGCGATCAATTAGCTCTGAGATATCGTATGGCTTTTGCAGCAGGCCGTTAGTCCCGGCTTCTAGTTCTTTTTGGCTGTCAAGCTCATCGTGAGCTGTGAGTAGTAGAATTGGGATATCGGCGATCGCTAAGTTCTGCCGAATGTAGCGGGCCACCTCATAGCCGTTCATTTCTGGCATCATCACATCTAGCAAAATTAGATCAGGCGGATTACTTTCTACCTCTGCCAGCGCTTCCCTACCGCTTTCTACGCAAGTAAGCTGATAATGCTCTTCGTCTAAAATAATGCCGAGCATGAAAAGATTATCGGGCCTATCATCAACCGCTAAAATTTTTGGATTTTGACTAATCATCATAGAAATTCATTAAGGGGTGCCGAAGCAAAAACCTTGCTTCAAGACGGTAAGCCAAAAATCATGCTTTGCGCAAAACTTGACCTATGTAGTAATAGAATACTCAACCCACAGGCCGTAAATACTCCGGCTAAAGATAGAGCTGTGCCAAATCGTAATACTTAATTACCAATTCGTTAATAAAAAGATACAGAGCAGCAAAAGTTAATGGTTTCAAACACCGTGACTTTTCCCAATCACCCAGCTACGACGAAAGTATTTAGCCAGACTAGTTTCACTTAGCGTGAGGCAAATCGGGCGACCGTGCGGACAGGTTCTCGGGCTTTGAGTGCGCTGCCAATTCGTTACTAGGGTCTGCATTTCTGGCTGAGAGAGCGAAGTGCCGTTCCGAATCGCCGTCCGACAGGCCGTAGCCACCAGCGCCGCCTCCAAATTTGCTCCTAGACTCAGTTCGTACAGGGCCTCCGTTCGTTCCGAGCTGTCCTTTAGCGGCTCCGGTAGCGTTCGAACCGCCCAAAGATCGTCACCAAAAGGCGCGATCGCACAGCCCACCTCAGCCAATCTCTCCACCTGCTGCTCACTCAAACGCTCCAACACAATCGGCGGCTCTACAGCTACCATTTCCCACCGCTGCTGAAGCTGTTCGTACAGCACCCGCTCATGAGCGATATGTTGTTCTATCAAACACAGCCCGCCCTCGTGTTCTGCCAGAATGTAGGTGTTATGAACCTGAGCGATCGCCCTTAAAGCCCCCGGCACAGACCCGCTCGGCAGCGAATCAGAAAGATTGACCACAGGCGAACTAACAAAATCCGGCTGAACTTGACGAGACACCGTATAGTCGCCAGACTGTTCCGCCGCCTTAAACTCAGCCGCCTTAATCAGCTCGCTAGCGCGGTGAACTTGAGCCGTCTCTCTGATATCGTCAATTTGCAGTAGCTGGGCCACCGCCGCCGAAACGCGATCGCTCAATTTATCCATCTGTTGTACGTATATCTCTGACTTTGCCGGATGCCGATTCCAGTCGAGCTGAGTCGGCGGCAGCGTTAAATGCAGAAAACAAACTGGGTAGCGATCGCGCGGCAAAGTTCTTCGAAAGCTCTGGATCAGCGTTTGAAACAAAGCGCTCACTTCTACGGGCCGACCATTAATCGCAATGCGAATCCAGTCTGGGCGACGGCGATGGCAGCGGTCGGGCAAGCCAATCGCCAAATAAAGCCCTTCAGCGGAGATCTCTTTGAAGTCGGTTTCGTGAGTATTGCGCAAAATTTGAGGCAGCAGCGTTTTCGCCGTTTCTCCCGGCCAAAGCACCAGCCAGGGCGCATTATCTTTCTCTATCTGCCAGGTAATTTGAGGATGACAAAGCGCCATCTTTTGTAGAAACTGAGCCACCGCTTTAATTTGTTGGGCCACCGAAGGCACCAATCGGCGGGCAGGCCAATTAGTAAACAGATTTGTCGCCGTGACGATGCTACCAGGAGCGATCGCCCGCTCAGAAATCTCTCCCGGTTCGCCATTCGTCGAATAACCTACCCAGTGCCCCGGCGCGCTCCCTGCTCGACTACAAATTTCCAACTCCGCTAGCTGGGCGATACTATGCAGCGCCTCACCTCGAAAACCTAAGCTGCGAACATTCAACAGATCGGGGCGAGTAGAAATTTTACTGGTAGCGTGAGCGATCGCTGCCTGCTTCAAATCGCTCAGCGTCATCCCCTCGCCATTATCCGCCACGCGCACCTGCCAACGCTCGGGCCATAGGCCAACGCTAATTCGAGTCGCCTTAGCATCCAAAGCATTTTCAACCAGCTCTCGAACCACCGCCGCCAGCGAGTCAATCACCTCACCCGCCGCCATCAGATACACAATTTCTTCATCAAGCGGCTGAATTCGGCTATCTGTCCGCTCAGTCAAATCTAATATCCATACTTATATCCATCCCTATTAGTTTAGAAGACAGCGCCAGACATCGGCTAAGGTACGCAACGAAGCAGCAAAGCATAGGATATGGAGCGATGGGCACCGACAGCAGAAACCGGCTAAAGCGAGCCTCAACCTGTTCAGACCGGACACCGTATAAACACCCGAAATTGCTTAGACACTCTCTTTTTACCCTGCCAGAGAGTTCCGTATTTACTTTGATGCGGTCAAATTCACTCCAGGTGAGAATGAACTCAATTCTGTAAAGCACGTACAACCCGCTCAGCTTTCCCAAGGGGCATTTTGGGAGGTTGATGGAACTGTACATACTGCACTTACAGGTGAGCAGCCCGGTCCTGGGGGCTTAAAGGGACCGGGCATTTTTTCTTTTAAACGGAAATCTTGATATCTCCATAGACTGAGCGTAGTCAAAGGCTACAAAATTTTATCCAACCCATACACCAACGACTTCAGCGGCAGCACCCGGCGAATAGAGAGCAGAACACCCGGCATGTAGCAAACGCGATCGCTCGTATCGTGCCGCAGCGTATAAGACTGACCCGCCGCCCCAAAAATCACTTCCTGATGCGCAATCAAACCCGGCAGCCGCACGCTGTGAATCCTCACGCCTTCTTCCGTTTGGCACCCTCTAGCGCCCGCCATCTTCTCCGTCTCCTCCACCTCAGGCGCATTAAACGTCTTGTTCATCTCCGCTAGCATCTGAGCCGTCTTAACCGCCGTACCGCTAGGCGCATCGGCCTTTTGATTGTGATGTAGCTCAATAATCTCTACGTGGTCGAAGTAAGCCGAAGCCTGAAGCGCCGCCTGCTGCAACAGCACCATCCCAATCGAAAAATTAGGAATTAGCAAACAGCCCGTACTCGCCTTATCCGCAAACTCAGCCAAATCTTTAATTTGCTTGTCGCTCATCCCGGTCGTCCCGACCACCGGCCGCACCCCATAGGCCAAAGCCGCCCGCACCGACTTGTACACCCCATCGGGATGAGTGACATCCACCATCACCGCGCTCCCCCCTTGAGCGGCCTCGTTTTGAGCCGTCACCAAAATTGCTTCTAGCTCATTTAGCACCGGCACTTCCAGCGGACCCACGCCAATTACTTCACCAATATCTTCGCCAATAAATTCAGGATTGCGATCAATCGCCCCTACCAATGTCATATCGTCCGCCGCTGCAACGGCCTTAACAATCGCTCGACCCATCTTGCCGAGTGCGCCGTTAACCACGACAGGAATTGGGGCTGAAGCTGAAGTCTGTTCGCTCATAGGTTTAGTCATCAAACACATAAATTGAAACGAAAAAAGGGAGCAAAAAACGCTCCCCCTTCTAAGATCTCAGTTTAGCTCGAAAGTCTAACCAACTTTGACTTGGCTAGTATCAACCGCATCCGTGCCATCTACGCCTTTGGCCACTTTGATCATTTTGTTTAAGATATCTTGACTAGGCACCGTCCCTTTAAGCACAACCGTTGCTGATGTCTGAGCTACGTAAAGACCGTCGATATCATCTAGCTGACTGTCTTCGTCAAAAGCCAGCGCAACTCGCTTGGCTAAACCACTTTGGTCAAACTCGCCGTTAAGACCTACTTTGTAGTCGGGCACTTCATTGTCTGCGGCTTTCTGACCTGCACTGGCTACGCCACGCTTAATCTTACTAGACGCTTCTTTTGGCTTATCTTTGCCGAAGATTCTGCTGAAAAAACCCATATTTTTGCTCAGGTATAGGACATCGGCAGGCAGAGGCTCCTGCACAGGTATAAACATACTGATCAGGCATGTAGAACTTGTCATACTTTAGAAACAAATTAGGCAAGATAGCCTGCTAGTAGAAGCTGAGCTGGCCTACGACTATGGGGTGCTGGTGGTTCGCCAACTGTCTCTACGTATTTGTGCTGGAAGCAGAAAAAGTATGATGAAGATACCCAGAAAAGACTAGATTGGTTACGAATCGGGCAATCTAATTCGAAGTCATATCTAATTATTCTGATGAATTTTCAGCTCTGGCAGTTGTCCAATCTCAGCTCATTCTAATTCAGTTTCGACTCAAGATGTAGCGACCGTCGCTATCTAACAGTCAGTCACGTAGCGCTATCTTTTATTCAGCTTTATTCAGTAAGCTGGAGCAGTATTAGACCGTATAATTCAAAGTCGAGATGTCCAATAAACACCCATTATGGGCTTTAAGATCTCGAACCCCTGCCAAATGTACATTTTTCAAAGCTTGGCGCAGATAGATGATAAACAGCCGTTCCAGCACGAGTTACAGTACCTCACACAAACTGCACCCGCTCAGCCTGTTGGCGCAGCTCATTAGCCGTCAGGTGAGTGGTTGTCTGACGCTATCGGCGCAGGCAGCAGAGTGGCGGCTGTTGTTCAATCAGGGGAAGCTAAACTTTGCGACTAGCTCGACTGACGCGTTTACGCGGCTAGAACGTCAGCTACAGGCACTAGAAAATCCTGTCTCTGAGCCGGTGCGATCGCAGATGCGGCGGCTGTTTGAAGCATCAGATGAGGTGGATGAGGTGGTCAGTCGCGACTATCGGGCAATTTGCTGGCTAGTCGATCAGCAGCATCTGAGTTCAGAACAGGCCGCTCAGCTCATTGGCTCTATTGCCATTGAAGTAGTAGAGCCGTTTTTGGACATTCGAGAGGGCAGCTACGAGCTGATCCCAGCGACGCGAATAGCAGGCATTCCTACCTTTTGCAATTTAGATCTGCGGCCAGTTGTAGAGCTGTGTCAGCGCAACGCCCGACAGCGAGCCGTTGGTCAACCCGTGACTCAGCAGCTCACTAGCACTATCATGATGGGCGATCGCACCTTCAATGCTCAAACTAGCGGCATGAACTCGCTCGGTGGCAATAGCGGCAATAGCCGGACCACGACAGCTAACCCCATGCGCCGCACCACCTACACCGTGGCCTGCATTGACGATAGCCCCACCGTGCTAAATGCCATTCAAAAGTTTCTAGAAGATCAGAGCCTGTCAGTTGTCGCCATTAACGACCCGGTAAAAGCGCTGATGCAAATTGTGCGCAGCAAGCCAGACCTGATTTTGCTAGACATTACCATGCCCAACTTAGACGGCTACGAGCTGTGCGCCCTACTGCGCCGCCATCCCCGCTATAAGCGTACGCCTATCGTGATGGTCACTGGCAATACTGGCCTCATCGACCGAGCCAGAGCTAAGCTAGTTCGAGCCTCTGGCTACCTCACCAAGCCCTTTACCCAATCCGACCTGCTCAAGATGGTCTTTAAGCACCTGCCTGCTAAGACTCAGCAACCGTAGGGCCAGATATTCTTCAGGACATATTCTTCAGGACATATTCTTCAGGACATATTGTTCAAAGCGTCCCATAAAAATCGGACAATATCAGCGATAATCTAAGGACATCTTGCCCTTTGCCTGCCGATGGATACAACACAGTTTGCCACCGTGCTAGTGGTCGAAGACGCCCCGTCAGAAATGGCCCTGATGAGTCACTATCTGCAAGCGGAGGGCTTTAGCGTTATTGGTGCAATGACCGGCCAAGAAGGTTTGGATAAGGCGATCGCCCAGCAGCCAGACGTAATCGTTACCGACGTCGTAATGCCCGGTATTAGCGGCTTTGAGCTATGTAGAGCGCTAAAGCGAACGCCAGAGACGCAGGCAGTGCCGATTGTAATTTGCTCCTCTAAAAAGCAAAATATAGACCGGCTGTGGGGAATGCGGCAGGGGGCAAAAGTCTATCTCACTAAACCCTACACGCGCGACGAACTTATTAGTGCAGTTAAGCAAGTGTTGGCTTAGCAAGACTCCGTAAATTGGATGAGCAACAGCCGTGTAAAAACAACTCAGTAAATCTGTAGAGCATCGTTCTAGCGCTCAAAATAGTATTAAGAAAAGTTTATGGCGATCGCGCCCTCATCAAAACCTTAGAGCCTTTCAACAACCGAGCTAGCAAGGCTATAGCAGAACTGGCAATAGTGGCGATCGCGCTTTAGACCGCAGACGATGGCTTGTTACGGCGGCACTTTTGCTCTACATTGCCTACGATACAAGGTCAGCAGCGAGCCGAGGTGAACCCGTGGCAAGTCAATGAAGCCCTTCACCTCAAACGCGGCGACTCCTGTAGATCTATCTATTATGCTGTGAACACACAATTTGTGAAAACGCTCGCGATTCCAGAACGTCAGGTTATTGGCGATGCCTACCTCAAATTTCAGTTGGCCCCTCGTGTGCCTGCTGTGATTGCCGTGCGTTCAGTAGAAGAAGCGACGGTGCTGCCCGTTTCAGAGGTAACGGCCATTCCCAATATGCCGCCCTGTATGCTGGGCCTGGTAAATCGCCGCAATCGAGTTATTTGGATTGCTAACCTGGTGCGCCTGCTAGGGATGCCCGTATTAGAGCGGCCCAGAGCGCAGTACAGTATGGTGATCGTCAAAGCCGGATCTGCTTTGGGACTCATGGTGGACGACATTGAAGGCATCGTCCACTTACCCGCCGAAGCGCTCAGCCCGCCCCCGCCGCAAGTCAATCCCATTTTGGTGCCCTATCTCAAAGCCTGCGCCGTGCAAGACGACCAGATTGTCCTGGTGCTAGATGCAGAAGCGGTCTTACAATCATCCGTTTTTCAACGGTCGTAGCCTGTTCTAGGAATATGCCAACTAATCCCCGTTCGCCTCGCGCCTCCGACGAAAATAATCTGTCCTCGCTGCCCGATAGCAAACAGGCACTCACTAGCACCGACAAAACCAATCGGGTCTGGCGCGGCATTCAATATCGGCAAGCGGGCGATCGCTACGCCCCCGAAAAAATTCAGGTGACGCAAAACAGTCGGGTGGCCCCGCTACAGTGGTTTTACAACCTGCCCGTAGCCGACAAACAGCTCACCGGACTCATTGCCTCTAAAGTGCTGTCGGTACTGGGCGTCGTTGGCGCCAGCCTTTGGCTCTTCTCTCAGCTAGGTCAGCGCCAGCTCGCACAGCAGGCCACTTCGGAGCTGTCGGCCCTCGCTAATGAATTAGCGTCAACGGCAACGTTACCGGGAGCGGCTTTGGGGATTGAAGACGATGGTATTCTCGTCGAAGCCGCCGAGCGCGCCGTAGAAACAGACACTCTTGACGAGGGAACGCGGCAGGCTGCTCGGGTCGATTTGCAATCGCGAATGCAGGCAAATGGCCTGGAGTATGTGACGTTGCTCGATCTAGAAATGCGAGTCATCGTCAGTGGCACAGCAGAACGATCAGGCGATATTTTTAATCCAGATAATTTAGTATCGAGCGCATTTAGGCAACGATTGCCCAGGCAAGCAAACAGTTTAGTGCCGCTTGCCGAACTTCAGCGCTTGGGCGTGACCGCTGCGGCGGCTGGCGATGAGGCGGCGCTAGTGCGCTACGAAGTCACGCCTGTATTTACAATCAATAACTCAGCAGTAGGCAGCACGGGTGAACTTCTGGGGGCCTTGGTAACCGGCGATGTATTAGACGGAGAATCGGCAGTAGTTGCAGATGTGGTCAAGCAGTTTTCGTCTGGCTATAGTGCGCTCTATCGACAGCCACCTAGCGGTAGCCTGGAGCTGGTCGGTCGCGGCGAAGCAGGCTCTGAAGCGGTAGAAACGCAGGCTTACGACAGCAATCTAGACTTTTTAAGAACGGTGATTGAGTCTGAAAGTGGCACCGCCATAGAGCAAGTTACCCGGATGGAAGGGGGCCGCCCGACGTACTACACGGTTGCGGCACAGGCCATCTCTAATGGCGATCGCGAACGAATTGGCGTGGCGCTAAGAGCTGTCCCAGAGGCCGCTTTTTTGGCCCAGCAGCGTAGGGCGAGCCTGCTGCTGATTGGGTTAGGGATGCTAGCTTTGCTGATAGATGTCGTCATTGCGCGGGTGCTTGGCCGCTCGATTGTGAGGCCACTGCGGAGCTTGCAGGCGGCGACTGAAGCTTTTGCCTCGGGCGATCGCACCACCCGCGCCAAAGTCTACTCTCGCGACGAAGTGGGCCGAGTCGCCAGCGCCTTCAACGAGCTAGCGAGCGCGGTGTCCAACTCAGAATCTTCACTGCAGTTTCAATCTCAAACCCAAAGTGAATCCGCGCGGCGATCGCGCTTACTCTCCGAATTCACTATCCAGATCCGCCAGAGCCTCAACGCCGACAGCATCTTCTCAGTATCGGTCGAAAAAGCCAGAGAGATTTTAGACGTAGATCGCGTCATCGTCTACCGATTTAATTCCACCTTCGACGGCGGCGATGTCACCGCCGAATCGGTCGGCAAAAGCTGGAGCCGAGCCGAAGGCAAAACCTTCGAAGATCCCCCACCGCCTGACGCCGTTGACCGCTTCAAGCAGGGCAAAGTGAGCTGCCTCGAAGATATAGAACGGGCTGACCTGAGCGATCGCCACTGCAAACTGCTTAAAGAATTAGAAGTGCAAGCCAACATGGTCGCACCGCTGATGGTTGGCGATGACCTAGTCGGACTGCTCTGTGCTCATCAGTGCAGCGGCCCGCGTCAGTGGCAACCTGAAGAAATTACGATGATGCAGCAGCTCAGCACTCAAATCGGCTACGCCCTGAGCCAGTCTCAGCTACTTAAAAACAGAGAGCAAGCTATCCTGCGCGAGCAGCAGCTTTCCGAAATGGTGACGCGCATTCGAGAGACCAGCGACCGGGATAAAATTTTCCGCATTGTTACCCGACAAACCCAGCTAGCTTTATCCACCAGCCGCGTTATTGTCTATTTATTCCACGATGACTGGAGTGGCACCGTCGTTGCCGAATCGGTCGAACCGCAGTGGCCTCAGGCTCTGGGCGCAGAAATTGCCGACCCTTGCTTTGCGGAGCGCTACGTAGAACAGTACAAAACCGGGCGAGTCAAGGCCACACCCGACATTTACAACGCCGGACTCACGCCTTGCCATCTGGGCCAGCTAGAACCTTTCAAAGTCTGTGCCAACCTGGTTGCGCCAATTGTCGTCGGCGATCGCCTGCTCGGACTACTGGTCGCGCACGAATGCACCGGTCCTAGAAACTGGACAGAGCTGACGGTTAACTTCACTCAGCGGGTGGCTACTCAGCTAGGCTTTGCCTTGGAGCAATCCGTCGCCAACCAGCAAAGAGCCGATGCGCTAAATCAGGCCAAAGCACTTTCAGAAGAGCGGTTGCAGCGCCAAGAGCGGATAGAAAGCGATTTGTTAGAGCTGCTTAGCGACGTAGAATCGGTCGCTGACGGTAACCTGACCGTACGAGCCAACATCGACTCTGGAGAGATTGGCACCGTCGCCGACTTCTTTAACGTTATTGTTGAGAATTTGCGCCAGGTGGTTACTCAGGTTAAGCTATCGGCCAACCAGGTCAACGATTCGCTCGGGCAAAACGAAAGCGCTATCCGTCAGCTTGCCGCCGAAGCGCTGGCACAGGCGGAGCAAACCACTCAAACGCTGGACTCCGTTGGCGAAATGACGACTTCTATTCAGTCGGTCGCGGCGCAGGCCGAAGAAGCCGCCGCCGTTGCTAGAACCGCCGCTGAAACGGCCATGGCGGGTGAGGAAGCGATGGATCTTACCGTAGGCAATATCCTGGAGCTGCGCCAGACCGTCGGCCAAACGGCCAAAAAAGTTAAGCGACTAGGTGAGTCTTCTCAGCAAATTACTAAGGCCGTCTCGCTGATTAACCAAATTTCGCAGCAGACTAATCTGCTCGCAATCAATGCCGGAATTGAAGCCGCCAGAGCCGGGGAGGACGGTCAGGGCTTTGCTGCTGTCGCCGAAGAAGTCAGCGAACTAGCAGTGCGTTCGGCGGCGGCTACAGAGGAGATTGAGCGGATTGTCGAAACTATTCAAAGAGAAACCAGCGATGTGGTGATTGCCATTGAGCAGAGCACTTCGCAGGTAGTAGAAGGTACGCGCCGGGTAGAAGATGCTAGAGCTAGCCTTAGCCAAATGATGGCTATTTCGCAGCGGTTAGACGAAATGAGCCGGGTGATTTCGCAGGCTACCGGCTCGCAGGTCGAAACCTCAGCAGTCGTATCAGCTCTGATGGAAAAAGTGGCACAGGTGTCTCGCCGCACCTCAGACTCTTCGCGGGCTGCGTCTGAGACCCTGAAGCAAACCGTAACGATTGCCCAAGACCTTCAGCAAAAGGTGGCGACGTTTACGCTAGATGAAGACGAAGGCCATTCGACTAGGCCCAGGCAGTCGAGCGAGGGGGCCTAGTGATGGAAGATAAAGAACGCGAGATTCGGCTACAGTTTCTCGATGAAGCGGGTGAGTATTTAGACACTTTAGAAGCTACTCTGCTCGATATTGCGCGGCGCGGCGTAGACAACCACGAGATGAACGGGGCTTTGCGAGCGGCCCATTCGATTAAAGGGGGCGCTGCTCTGATGGGCTATGGCCTTACCAGCGAGCTAGCCCACCGGCTAGAGGATTCGCTTAAGGTACTGAAAATTCAGCGAGGCGATGGCGTTACCCGCGATGTGGAAGGGCGAATGCTGGGTGCGGTCGATGTGATTCGCCAGGTGGTAGCGCGCGATCGCACTGCTCAACCCACAGACGAGCGCTGGATCAACGATTTTGTACTGCCCGTTTTTGACTGGCTGAGCGATCGCTTGGGCGAACCCTCGGCTGAAGACGCCGCCTCCATGATGGACGCAGACGAAGGGCAAAACGTTATGCCTTTGATCTTCCAAACCGAGATAGAAGGCGCGCTCGAACAGCTAGAAGCCCTGATCGCCGCCGCCGCCAACAGCATCCAGCCTGATCGATCTAGCCAATTACGCTCAGCTTTGGCTGTCATGGCTCAAGAACTGGCAGGCTTAGGCGAAATGCTAGCGTTACCCACCTTTACTCAGCTCTGCCAATCCGTCGAAAAATTTGCGCTGGGTGCCGCTAACGAGTCGCAAATGCAGGAAGTCGCCCAAAAGACGCTAGAAATTTGGCGACGAGCGCAGGCGCTAGTGCTGACGGACAACGTAGCCTCAATGCCCGATCAGCTCACCGGGCTAAGCTTTGGCCTGATCGACATTGCGTTTGACGAAGCGGGCAACGAAGTGAATCTGAACGCCGCCGACCGACCGCTAGACGAGATCGACTGGAACGGACTGGGCGATGAGAACGACCCGCTAGTTGACGACGTATTCTCTGGGCTAGGCGATGAAGACGATGCACTGATCGGCGATGTGTTTTCGGGATTAGGCGATGAGGATGACGCCCTAGTTGATGATATATTCTCTGGGCTAGACGATGAAGATACGACCGTTGTAGACGATGTATTTTCGTCAGATTTCTCATCGGATACCGAGTCGGAGCCAGATTTAATTGCTTTAGAGACAGAGGCGACTTCAGAGCCAGCAGATGCGTTTGCAGGCGTCTTTGACGAAGATTGGAGCCGCAACGAACCGTCTGAGAGTAACGGATTTAGCGTAGCGCAAGCGGCCAGTGGCCCTCAAAGCGGCAGCGGTGGTACTGAATTTCGATTTTCAGAAAACCCCAAGCCTCAGGTTGAAACAGCCGACCTGGACGACAACACCGTGCGCGTGTCGGTTCGCAAGCTAAACGAGCTAAACGATCACTTTGGCGAACTGACTATTGAGCGCAATCGGCTAGAAGCCGAGGTCAAGCGAATGCGCACGCTAGTTAAAGACCTAAGCCGGAAACTGCGATCGCTCGACGAAATCAATGACGACGTCCGCGACATTTACGAGCAGCCAGACAGCCCCCTGCTACTTACCGCTCGCCCTACCACCTCATTAGGCGCAGCCAGCAACAGATCTACTTTCGGTGCGGTTGGTCAAGGCAACCGGGCAGCCAAGCTTGAAAGGCCCTTATCTAGCCAGATCCATTCAGCGACAAGCACAGCTTCGAATCGTTCCTCAGACAGCAGCCCTCCTGACCAAGGACCGGGCTTCCGCGAAGGCTTCGACGCTTTAGAATTTGACCGCTACAACGACTCGCACCTGCCCTTTCGCCAGATTGTAGAGTCGGTCGTAAAACTGCAAGAAGTCGCAGACGATTTAGAACTTAGCGTCGATAAAACCGAGCAAACCGCGCGAGTTATTCACCGCACCGCGCGCCATCTACAGCGCAACTTGAACCAGCTCAGAATGCGTCCTCTTTCCGATATTACCAATCGCTTCCCCCGCGCCCTGCGAGAGCTAGAAATGGAGCACGGCAAACAGGTCACTCTGGCATTAGAAGGCGAAGGCACCCTGGTTGATCGCAATATTCTAGAAGCGTTGAGCGATCCGCTGATGCACATTGTGCGTAATGCCTTCGACCACGGCATTGAGCGGCCAGACCAGCGCCAGCAAAAAGAAAAGCCCGGACGCGGCACCATTTCCATTCGTGCTTTTAACCGCAGCAATCGCACCATTATCACCATTCGCGACGATGGCAGCGGCATTGCCTTAGAAAAAATACGCGATCGCGCTCAATCAATGGGTCTAGACGCCGAGCTACTTGCCGCCGCCACCGAACCCGAACTGCTTTCTCTCATCTTCGAGCCAGGATTCAGCACCTCTGATCGGGTTACTGCCCTCTCCGGACGCGGCGTTGGTATGGACGTTGTGCGCAATAACCTCACCCAAATTCGCGGTGATATTAGCGTAGAAACCGCTTCGGGCAAAGGCACCACCTTTACCATCTCAGTGCCTTACACTCTCTCGGTCACGCGAATTATGCTGGCCGAGGGTAATCGGATGCCCGTCGCCATTCCGACAGACACCATTGAAGAGGTCACCGTCATCGCTGCCGCTGACATGTACGAAACCGACGGTCGAGCAATGTTCCACTTTAAGGGCGACGCCGTCCGGCTCATCCGCCTTTCTAACTGGGTTGAGTTTAACTGTCCTCGCCATATCGACAGTTTGGAAGCGGTGCCGAATCTGGACAAACCCAGCGTCCTCATTTTCCGCATGGGCGAGATTCGCTACGGTCTGCAAATCGAGCGCTCTTGGGGCGAACAAGAAGTGGCTGTCCGCCGGGTAGAAGGGCCGATTTCACTTCCTGCGGGGTTTAGCAATTGTACGATTTTGGGCGATGGTCGCGTCGTGCCTTTGGTCAATCTATCCGACCTGGCTCGCTGGGTTATGGGCTGCGAAGCCGCCGATATTTACTCTGCCAAGTCGCTGTACTCCAACCCGGTAACCGGTGGCGCGATTGATCCTGTTAGTTTGCAAGCTGCGCCAGAAGAGGTTCGGCGGCGATCGCGCTTCTTAGTCATCGACGACTCTGTAAACGTGCGGCGACTGCTGGCCCTGACGTTAGAGAAAGCGGGCTACGAAGTAGAGCAGGCTAGAGACGGGCAGGACGCGATGGAAAAGCTAGAGACAGGGTTACTCATAGATGGTATCGTCTGCGATGTAGAAATGCCCAGAATGGACGGCTACAGCTTCTTATCTAAATTGCGATCAGTAGAAAAGTTCGTTAATTTACCTGTGACCATGCTCACCTCTCGCAGTGGCGAAAAGCACCGAGATTTGGCCATGAACTTAGGCGCAACCGCGTACTTTTCCAAGCCCTATCAAGAGCGAGTGCTGCTACAGAGCCTAGAAGAAACGCTCACAGCTTCTCAACAGGTGATGGCTTAAATGGACAAGAATACGATTGAGATTACGCTGAAGCTGTTTGCGGTCTATCAAGAGGCGCTTGGGGTAGAGGAAAAGACTTTGGTTGTGCCGGTGGGAACAACCGCTGGGGAGGTGTGCGATCGCCTCATCGCAGACCATCCCGAACTCGCCCAGTGGAAAGACCTCACCCGCTTTGGCGTCAACCTCCAGTTCGTAGAGGCCCATACCGTCTTAACCGCTGGCGACGAACTCGTCCTCATTCCTCCCGTTAGCGGCGGTTAAATCGGCAACTATGTTCCCGTCTCTGGGCAGCTATGCTCGTCAAACACCACCTCTACATTGAATATATTGTAAGCCAGCGTACTTAGGGGCGGCTCAAAAGGAAAGCTACCGTTGTTATCTACCGCTGTCCTTAGCCAACTATCAACCTGATCGAAAAGTGTTCTGTCGTCTAGTGTCGCATCAATAATGAGGTTGTCCGCGTCCTCGAATCCGGTACTCCTCACAAGCGTAATAGATTGAACAAATCCTTTATCGCCGTCATCTTGGACAACAACCCCCAAAGACGTTGGCAACATAAGGGCTTGTAAATTAATAATTTCATGCTATCTGCCATTCTGAGGTACGAGGATGAACCATATAATTCCACTGTGGGCAAATCTTGCGGTGAGTCA
>QBMC01000113.1 GCA_003242035.1 Nodosilinea foveolarum
GGTAACTCATGAAGCCTCTGTTTTTGGTGGTACTTAAACATTACTTCATTGCCCCGTCTGCAACCCCTATTCGTGCAACAACGCCCATCGGAACTGTCACTGTCCGGGGAATGACAGCCGTTGCAGGTGCTATGTCTCTAGTCGGTTGAATTTGCTGAGTAATGACCGAAACATCGGGAATACCGACCATCAAACTCTCATCAGACTCGCTGAAGTAAGTTCGCTTTTCTATCGCGACTCGGTAAGCATCTGAGAGCTGTTCGCTAAGATTATCGGCGATCGCCACAATCAACCGGCTGTGGAGTGAAGTACACAGCTCAGGCGATTCTAGATAGGGATTCATTCCAGGGAAAGGCGATACTCCGTAGGAGTGGCTTTGCCAGCGCATTGTCAAAGGCTCAGACAGGATAGCTGTATTATAGGGTGGCGATACCGTGCCCAGCCATAACGCGTCCGCCCCATGAGACAGCTACGAAAAATAGAGCACGTTTTTGAAACGATTATTTGGAATTTTCGCCTGCTGGTCTTATTTCCCGTTATTTTTAGCTTATTGAGCGCCGTCAAGTTCTTTATGATCGGAACCTGGGACATTTGGGCCGGACTCAGCATCAGATTTGACCCGGCCGACCCGGAGGGCGAAAACACCTATCAGATTGTTTCTTACGTCATCGGCGGGATTGATTACTATCTAATCGGCATTGTCCTACTGATTTTTGCGTTTGGCATATACGAGCTGTTCATTTCTAGAATTGATATCAGATTCGAGCAGGAAGTCAGTATTCTACAAAGTGAATCTTTGGATGAGCTAAAAAGTAAGCTAGTGAAGGTGATTGTCGTTGCTCTAATTGTGAACCTGTTCAAGAAGATGTTAGAGCTAGAAATTTCACAAGCAAGTGATTTTGTCTACGTTGCCCTGACGATTTTTCTGATTGCCATCAGCAATTATCTGCTACAGGTACATACCCAAAGCCCGCTAAAGCCAATAATTGATGAGCTGAGAGCTGGGGATGATAGCCGCCAAATTTAAGGCGATCGCACCAAATCTACATCTACTTACTTAAAAACATCTTTGGCTTCAGAAAACTCAGCAACTTTCCAGAGCCTGCTGATAAGTCTTGCCACGATTTTTGCTCAAAGGCGAGCTGAACGTAGCCGCAGGTCGGTACATTTTCAATGAAGCGATCGCCCATCTGATTACACAAGTCCGTGATCGCCGCATTATGACCCACCACCACTACCGCCAAACGCGAATCATCCAGTTTGCGACACCACCTTAGTAACTCCTGAGCGTCGAATGTATAGAGCGCGTTATCTGTCCGCCAGCTAATATCTCGATCTGGCAGATGCTGAGCGATCCGCTCGATAGTGGATTGGGCGCGCAGCGCCGGAGAGCAAAACACAGCTTCAAACGGACAGCCCGCCTTTACCATTTGCGGAGCCATTGTCCGGCAGGCTTCCCAGCCACGAGGGTTAAGTGGACGGTCAACATCGGCTAAAGAATCACTGGCCCAGCTAGACTTAGCATGTCGAATGAGGTGTAGCTTTTTCATTTTCAGGCGGCTAACGGCGCACGTTTCATCGTAGAGAGGGCAACGGTTACGGGGTTTCGTACATGACCCACTATACAAAAATATAACTATTGATAACTAGTTTGTATCACTCGTGACGCTAAATCATGTTACCATTCTGTTAAGATAATAAAATCGGTCAGCATATTTGTTTCTAGTATTAACGGATTTCAACGTTTTTCCATTGACAGACTTTCTTCCGACATATCCCTCAATTCCTTCTGGAGAAATTTTATGTCAATTTATGTAGGCAACCTGTCCTATGACGTTACGGACAGCGACTTAACGACGACCTTTGCAGAATATGGCACTGTAAAGAGAGTTCAGCTTCCCACCGACCGTGAAACTGGCCGGATGCGCGGCTTTGGTTTTGTGGAGATGGGTTCTGACGAAGAAGAAGAGGCGGCTATTCAGGCGCTAGATGGCGCTGAGTGGATGGGTCGCGACCTCAAAGTCAACAAAGCGAAGCCTCGTGAGAATCGTGGCGGTGGCGGTTCTTTCCGCTAGGTCAAGTTTTCAACTGAGTCATGACAGAGCAGTGTAATCGCAGCTCTAAATAAATAGACCCTCTGGCCCCTCATGGCCTAAAAGATAAAAGTCTACAAAAGCGGGTTCAGGCATCTTTGTCTGAACCCGCTTTTGATAAAAAAGGAAACAGCTTCCTCAATAGCCGTTTTATAAGTAAGTCATCAGGAGCTGCATGAGGGCAGCGATCGCATTCAAAGAGGCTGTCTCAGTCGCCGTATGATAGTCCGTCGTCGGAATTTGCAACGTCGTCCCATTAATCGCGCCTTCCGACGCACTCGCCACCCGACCTAGCTCAGTTCGACCCAGCGGATAAGGCTTACTACGCTCCAAGTTTTTCTCAGCAATATACTCGTCCTTAAACCCATAGCTCAGCCCTAACGACTCGCAGCGATCCACCAGCTCTTGAGTCATCGCTTCAGAAAAAGGCCCGTTTGCGTCTCGGTGGCGCAGCGTAATCTGCTGCATATCTGCCTCTTCGCGAGTCGAATAAGGGCTGGTATCGAGCACAATCAAACGCTGCGTCGTCAGCCGCTCCTGCTGAAACCAAGCTAAACTGTAGCGCCAGCTTCGCCCAGACTCCTCCTGCGCGGTAAACATCCCCGTCCCCTGGAATCCCCGCTGAAACAGGTAGATAATCATCGCCGCGCTCACCACGTTATCTAGCTGCGCCGAAATTAACCCATCCTCTATTTGCAGTCGATCGGCAAAAGACACCGGCGTACCTGGCTGCAAATACTCCAGTCCGTCTACCTCAAAAATTAGATTTCCCCGCTCCGGGCAAACGTACGAGTTGGTAATTTCGCCCTGGCCAATATAAGTGCCCACAAAAGGAATATGCGCCTGAACCCGCTGCCCTACAAAGCGATCTTCTATCTTGTTAATCATGTATTCGGACACAGAATCGCCCATCACCTCGCCCCGATTGGCGGCAATGAACGCAGCATACTGAAACTCATTCGGCCCCGTACACAGCAGCCCATGACGGTCGATATGCGCCGACAAAAATAAGTCGTGTGGTTTATTCCCTTGCGCGACTAGAACGCCGTGATAATGCTGCACCGCTACGCCCGCATCTTCTAGCTCTCGCCGCAAAACGCGAAAGAAAGCGTCCTCATTGCCCACCACAGAAGGCTCTCGAATCAAGAGCTTAAGAATGTCTAAGAAGTCGTGCAGCTCAGCGTGAAGATCGTCGGTAATAAAATCATTGGCAACAGAAACCGTCTCAACTATCTGTTGTTCGACGGCTGGATTGATCTCAAGATCGACAGAACCCATAGCTGCTTTCCAAAAGTAGATTCTCTAGATGGTATCGCATACGTCAAGAGATAGTCGCCGGTGTCCCTGCGGCTCGTTGGCGATCGCGACAACTTAAGCTCAATGGAAGCTGCGATTTCGGTAGAATGTCTAGATATTCGATGGGGCTGTAAAGGAAAAGGGATGACAGTTGCGATCGCCAAATGGACGCTAGAAGAATACCACCGACTTGTAGAGTCAGGGCTGCTCGACCATAGACGAGTAGAACTCATTAAAGGAGAAATTGTAGAGATGCCGCCTGAAGGTGAACCCCATGCCTATTCCAGCACTGAATCTGGAAACTATTTAGTCCGCCTTCTAGGAAAAAAAGCGACTATTCGGCCCGCAAAACCCATCACATTGCCCAATCAATCAGAGCCAGAACCTGACGTTGCTATCGTGCAACCGCTCGGTCGAGAGTATCTTAATCACCATCCCTATCCAGAAGATGTTTTTTGGTTAATTGAATACTCAGACTCAACCTTGGCAAAAGATTTAGACATCAAAACTGGGATGTATGCGGAGGTCAATATTCCTGAATACTGGGTGGTTAATCTAAAAACGCAGACGCTGATTGTCTTTAGAAATCCTCAGTCGGGACAGTACGCCACCCGTCAGGAATACACCTCAGGCAACATCACGTCTCTAGCATTTCCCGCTATTCCTATCTCGGTTAAAGCCATTGTGGATTATTAGCAAGTCGGGCTGAGCGGATCACTAGTTGAGAAGCGTCAAAATCTGAGGCGTAATGCCGGTTAAATCGCTGACGTTTGAGAACGCCTTCGCCTTTGGCCCAATCGCTAGCAGAGGCACTTTGTTAAAAGTATGGCGTTTAGTCGAAATGTCTTCTATATTTCCATGATCGCTAGTCACGATTAACGTAACGTTCGGCGGCAGATGAGCGATCGCACTCTCTAAAAACGCATCAATCCGCTGCAAACAAGCCACCGCCTGCCCCTTGTCTTGCGCATGACCGGCAAAATCGCTCAAATAACTTTCAAACAAAGTCACTCCAAATTGCCCGCTTAGCTTGGCTAAACGCTTTCCAGCCGCCTGCGGTGAAATTGGCTGACGGCAACCTCTGGACATCTCGCCCGTAATATCCCAAAAGATAGCCTCTTCTTGCTCATATTCGTACTGCATTCTAAAAGGGAGATTTGCGGCCATATTTAGCAATGTGCAAACGGAGTAGCGGCGCTTGCGGTGGGTGATCGCATAAAAATATTCAGGCGAGTAAGCATTCGCAAGGGTCGCAGCGTGGTTGAGGGCGATCGCTCGCTTGAACAATCCGTACTCGTCAATTAGCTTTCGCAAAGATCCGTTAGCAAACCCCGACTGATGCCGTCCTAAAAAAGCAGGTGCATTTTGCCCAGTGTAGATAGCTGTTTGTCCGGTCGCACTCTGAGGCAATCCCGCTACGCCCAACGTGGCATCAATCGGCTTCAAAAGCAGATTAGTCTGATTGATGTGGATGCCTGCGAGTAGTGATTGTCCTAGATAGCTCGTCAAAAATGGCATTGACTCTGGCTCACTCAGCGGATTATTAGGATCTGCTTTACCCAGACCCATCCCATCCAAAAACACCAATAAAAACTTAGTCGTCGCCATTTCCACCGTGCGTACCGTCAAATTTCATTCTGACAGAATCAATTCCGTCGGGATAGTAACGGCTACAAATATACTTGTCTAAGGCATCTCCAGTTATTGCTGTGGGCATTCTACGGACGAAAACTGCGCTATTTTAGTATTTCACATGCTTCTTCCTCGTCGGCCCTCACAGCGATCGCCCATTAAAGACAATCCCCTCAGAAATCCTGGACAGTCGCTAGACGAGGCCATTAACCGGCTGATAGATAACGATCTCAGTGGTTGTGCAGTTGCTTTTGTCTTTTGTGTAGCTCTCACAACTTATGAGTGGTGGCGTTTCTATATGCCAATATCACTCCATCCAGCGTTTATAACAGTTGCATGTAGTCTAATCGGTACACACGCCCTTTTTCGCGCTAATAAAGTTGGCAAAGAAATCAAACGCCTTAGAATGCGCGAGATGGGGAAAGAGTCGTCGGCCAATATCTTGATCTTCTAAGAGAAAAAGGCTATCAGGTTTTCCATGACGTTGCTGGTAATAACTTCAACATCGATCACATCATTGTGGGTTCAAGAGGAATATTCACAATAGAAACAAAAACATACAGCAAGCCCCTAGAAGGTAAGCCAACCATTCACTTTGATGGTGACTCTGTCACAGTAAACGGCTACAAAACGCCAAAGCCAATCGTACAAGCTTCTGCACAAGCACAATGGCTGAGCGAGCAAATAGAACAGAGTACGGGTCATACCCACAAAGTACAGCCCATCGTAGTCTTTCCGGGGTGGTTCGTCACATCACAACCAGGAATAATGCGCGATAATCGAGTATGGGTCATCAATCCAAAGGGTCTACCAACTTTCGTCGATAACTCAGCTCAACGGCTCTCCTCAGAAGAGAGCAAGCTTGTTGCTTATCATCTCTCTCGATACATCCGATCCAACAATCAATCATCTCATTTAATACAGACTAGTTTGCTTCAGCGTATATGCGGCGACGGAACTAGGCGATAACCACTGATGACTCACCTTTCGATAATTTAATTTACGAACGATATCTCAGGTAGCTAGCACTAAGTCTTTTTCAGATACAGGCGTTGAATCTTTAAGCGTCAAATTGATACTATTTTCAGTTGCCCAAGCTTGCAAATCAGCGAAGGCGCGATCGCGATACACCCCATACCGCTCCCGCTTATTTCTCACTCGCTTCTCCAAAGGTGGAATAATCCCAAAGTTCGGCGGCATCGGCTGAAAATGCTTCGGATCGGCGGTGCTGATGAAGTCAATGAGTGCGCCCAGCATGGTGGTAACGGGAAGCTGGAGCAGTGTTTGACCCTTTGCAACTCTAGCCGCGTTTGTGCCTGCTAGCCATCCGCCTGCGATCGCCGCCGTATATCCCTCAGTCCCCACCAACTGCCCCGCCGCCAACAGCCCAGGCCGCGACTTAAACTGCAAACTCCCATTCAACAGCTCTGGCGAATTAATAAACGTATTGCGATGCATCACCCCCATCCGCACAAACTCCGCGTTCTCCAACCCCGGAATCATCCGAAAAACTCTCTTTTGCTCGCCCCAGCGCAAATTCGTCTGAAAGCCCACCATATTCCAAAGCTGCCCAGCCTTATCCTCCTGCCGTAATTGAATCACCGCATAAGGCTTGTTCACCTTATTTTCCGGTGCATCAAACGCCCCATACTTCTCCGTATCAAACAAGCCCACCGGCTTTAGCGGCCCATAGCGCATCGTATCTTCACCTCGCCGTGCCATCTCCTCAATCGGCAAACAAGCCTCAAAGAACTTCGCCGTCTCTCGTTCAAAATCTTTCAGTTCGGCCTGCTCCGCCGCGCAAAGCGCCGCATAAAAAGCCAAATACTGTTCTTTATTCATCGGGCAGTTAAGATAAGCCGCCTCGCCCCGGTCGTACCGAGAAGCCATAAACGCAATATCTCGATTGATCGAATCGCCCACAATAATTGGACTGGCCGCATCAAAAAAGCTCATATAAGCTTGACCCGCAAACCGCTCCAAATCTTCACTCAGCGCCGCGCTCGTCAAAGGCCCAGTCGTCAGCACCGTCACGCCATCTTCAGGAATGTTCAGCACCTCATCGCGCCGCAGTTCTACCAAGGGATGATTTGCTAGCGTTTCCGTTAGCTCCTGACCAAATACGCCCCGATCCACCGCCAGCGCCCCGCCCGCAGGCACAGAATGCTCGTCCGCCTTACCAATGACCACCGATCCCAGCCGCCGCAACTCCTCATGCAGCAACCCAGACGCCCGATCCGTCCCCATCGCGCCAAACGAATTACTACAAACCAGCTCCGCTAAATGCTCCGAATGATGCGCCGGACTTTTCTTCACTGGGCGCATTTCGTGTAGCACCACTGGCACACCCGCCCGCGCAATCTGCCAGGCGGCTTCTGTCCCGGCGAGGCCACCGCCAATCACATGAATTGGCTGCTGCTGGTCGTTTATCTTTGCCACTCAAACACTCACTAAGCTGGTCTGCTGTTTAATTTTAGAGGGTTTGTCGTCGTTTGATTCGTATGCTCGTAAATCCTTCCTTTTAAAAAAGTTGCAGGCGCGATTAAACAGAGCACGCCTGCAAGCTTGAATATTTGGATGGCTTGATCAGCTTAGCGTCGGCTTAGCTAACGGCAACCGCTGCTCTGCGAGTAGGGCGCTTGCGATCGCTCTTACGCACACCACCAGCCCTCTCGTATTCGGCGCTGTTTTTGCCAAATTCCGCGCCTACGCCCATCAGCATCTGCTCGGAGTAATTGGACAAAAAATCCTCTGCTTCATCCACCTCAATCTGTAGTGCGTCAACATCAGCCAGGGCTTTGTTGTAGGCGTTTAGCTTATGGGTAAGGGTGTTGATATGGGCGCCGTAGGCTTGCGCTGTCAATTGTTTGTTGAGCACTAGCTTTTCATCAATCGACTGTACGCCTGTCAAACGGCTCTCGGCCTTGTCGAGTACGCGAGAGCTTCTTTTTTGTCTGGCCATTGGGTAGCGTTTCCCTAACTATTGAGTACAAACATCAGCGCCGAGAGGTCTCCGGGCACCGAAAGACGTTCCGTAACTTGGAACAATCTTAGAATGTCCAATTTGATGCTTACGTAGGATTTCCCATTTTTGCGCCCACGCAGTAGATGAGTCTGCGTGTTTTTGCGGACTTAGCCTGACGATGGCAGTAAAAATGGATACTTGATTGGCGATAAACCCTTCTGAAGGCTGGAAAAACGCGATCGCATTAAGCAAAAGCCGCTTTCTTGGGTTGAAGATCGCGATCGCATTGAGGAATAACGCCTTTGGACTTGATGCGATCGCGATTTATCCAGAAAAAACGCCTTTGAATTTGGTGGGAAGGCGATCGCATCACCAAACACCCGCCTTGAACTTGAGGCAATCCTGATTTGTATAGGAAAAACGTGATTGAATTTGGGGGGAGGGTGATCGCATCAACAAGCAACGCCCTTGCACTCAATACAATCTCGGCTTATCTATGGAAAAACGTCGTTTAACTGAGCATAAATTCAGCCGCTTCCGCAAAAAAGCATCTTAGATAGCTTTTGATGCTGACCGAAATAGAATGTTGAATAACCGCAGGTGACTTTGCATAGTCACCTCATTCATGTAGCTCGTCTATGGTGCTTCAACTTCAGGAAGTATTCCTTGTATTACATTCACTAAATTAGATGCTTCCTGCTTTCTAAGCATTCGAGTGAGCCAGCTTTCAAAATCTCTCTGCCTTTGATGCTTTAATTTAGCTGCTACTAAAGAAACCAGTGATTTATCATCGTAGATTTCAAGCAAACTAGAGATGTCATTATTATCAATGGAAGCCTGTATCTTACTTGATGCTTGAGACGCAATTGCTGAAATATCGAGGTCTATAGTTTTTTGATTAAACCCATTAGTGATTCCCTCAACAGTATTTTCTTCGCTCAAATCTATTTTCTTTAAATGACGATCAATTCTTCTTCTACAGTATCGAACTAAAACGGCTTCAATTTTCTGAGGGGTGTTGAGACCTGCAAAAACAGCATTCCTCAGGTCTTGGAGTATATTCTCTAATTCGGTTTCTTCATATCCTTCTGTTTGTGCAATAGCCTTACTGACGTCCGGCAATAGCAATATATTCTCTATTTCTGACACTGGTAGCACCGATATCCCTAGATTCTGAAGAGAGTCTTTCTCACTGGCATTTCGATCATCGGCGTCCACGATTCCTGCACAAGTTAACTCGCGTCAAGGAGCTATTTTGTCTCATCGTGACGACTGAATGAATTACATCTTCACAAGAACCTCTTGGTATAACTGTCCATTCTGGATAGCAACATCTATACACTGCTTGGTCAAGGCTGCTTTCTGCTCCTTCGACAAATAGAATTGGCTTCCTGCTTCCCAGTATTAATGTAGTCAGCTCTTCCGTAAAATACTTAGTTGCTTCGACTAGCTCAATATCCCAAGTAGGCGTTGATTCGTACCTACCAATCACGTACTTTGAACATGCTCTAGAAGAAGCAAAATTTAAATCATGAGTTATGAACACGAATGCACAATCTGACCTTGCACTTTCGATCTCGTCCCATAGTTTGGCAATTATTGAGGGATGCAGATGAAGCTCAGGTTCGTCTACAATTAGCAGCGAATCTCTCTCTGCTGTCAAAGCCTGACCCAGAAGGTAGAAAGTAGCACGCTCTCCATCACTCATCTCTTGAGCGCTGTATTGCTCGCTAGCGTAATTAGCTGCTACCTGTATATCATCCCCTGTAATAAACAATCTTCTATGGGGATGAATGCGCTCCCATATCTCGGTAAGTATCTCTAGGTTAGTTGGACTTGCAGGGGCATGAGAACCAGCCCGGACACGGTTGTGAGTTAATAGCGCTTTATTATTTTGGTCTGCAAAGAGAGCTTGCAGTAAGAAATCAAAATCATTCAATAAGGATACTGCTGGCTGCGAACGCCATCTAGAGAGAGGTCTGCAACGGTACTAATATTGCCAGCACTGTCTGACTGGCCATATCTAAGCGATTTGAGCGCTTCAGACCCGCTTACTTTCGTGACATTGGGATTCAGTGTTAATGCTCGATGTGCAGAAATTCGATGTGCGGTTTCAGCTTTATTCTGTTCGAGGTAGACAGCTAGGCGTGTCTTCCCCGTACCATTAGCACCAACAAAAACAACGGAACTACCTGGCTTGATAGTAATTTCTTGGTTACCGCTAGCAGTAGGGACAGAAATATTAAATGACATATGGCATTAGTTAAAGAACCGATGAAATAGTTATTATGCGGCATCTGGCAAGTGTTTATGGCATTACTCGAACTACCATAGAGTTAAACAGCACACTCTTCTATAAAAGAGTATTCATTAAGCCCACAATTCCTTCAAGCTCAACTTATCGCCACCGGCGTCTCCGCCCTCATGCTCGGCAAAATTCCTGCAGGCAGCATCACCAACGCTGTCGGCCTCACCTCCAGTCTCTGCTGTAGCCGCCTCGCCAAAGACGCCAATGATCGCCTAGACAAACTCACAGCCGAGCTTGACCATAAATCATAAAACCTACTGCAATGCTTTTTCCGCTGCTACTTGCCGGGCACTCATGCTGTAGTCAAATTACTACTGCGCTACTAGAGCAGCTACGAAAGCGCACCGATAACTTTTGACTTATCTAACTCGTGCCCGATCACAATCAGCTTTGTCTGCCGAGCTTCGTCTGCTCTCCATGGGCGATCGTAAAAATAATCAAACCGATTGCCAACGCCATTTAGCACCAATCGCATCGCTTTACCCGGCACCGAAACAAATCCTTTAATTCGATAGATTTCCTGCTCGCTCACCATTTGAGTGAGCTGTTGAACCAGTGCTTTTGGCTCAAAAGACTTGTCCAACGTCAGCGGAATCGAAACAATATCATCGTCATGTTCGTGCTCGGCTTCGTGGTCGTGATGGCTATGGCGATTGTCCAGATCTTCTTCTACAGCCGCGTTAAAGCCTAGCAATACATCCGGGCTAACCTCGCCGCGCTGACAAGGCAGCACCTTCACGCCATCAGACAATTCCTGCGCCAGCCAACGTTTAACCTTACCTAGCGCCTCCTCACTGACTCGATCCACTTTCGTTAGCAGCACCATATCCGCACAACCAAGCTGATCTTCAAACAACTCTTCAATCGGCGTTTCATGATCTAGATTTTCGTCCGCCTGCCGCTGGGCTTCTAGCGCATCCAAATCGCCGACTAAATCGCCATTGGCCAAAGCCTCACAGTCTACAACCGTAACCACCCCGTCTACTGTGGCACTCGTGCGAATCTCGGGCCAGCGAAAGGCTTGAACCAGCGGCTTAGGCAAAGCGAGTCCACTGGTTTCAATCACCACACAGTCCAGCTCATCGCGCCGTTCGATTAGCGCCTGCATCGTCGGCAAAAACTCTTCTTGAACGGTGCAGCACAGGCAACCGTTAGCCAGCTCTAGAATGTTGATGTTGGCGCGATCGCTCTCAGCCCGTTCATTGCCCTCTTCATCACAGATCTGACAGTCGCGCAAAACATCGCCATCAATGCCCACTTCGCCGAATTCGTTGACAATGACCGCAATACGACGGCCCTGACTGTTCTGTAAAAGATTGCGCAACAGCGTTGTTTTACCTGCACCTAAAAAGCCAGTTACAACAGTCACGGGGAGCTTGCTCATAAGTTGTCGAACGGGGTGTAGTGGTATAGGGCTAATAGCGTCTAAGGCTAACTAGACTAGCACGACACATCGCGACACAATGATGAAACTATCTCGCTGCGCAACCTATGCTCAAGGCCGTTATTTTTGATTTGGATGGCACCCTTACAGACAGCGACAAAGTTCATTTTCAGGTGTTTCAAGATTTCTTTGCCCGTCATCACATCGCGATAGACAAGGCGCTCTACAAGGAAAAGGTCAGCGGTCGGCAGAATGCCGCAATTCTGGCCGATTTCCTGCCCGATTTGCCTAGAGAAGAAGCCGAGGCGTTTAGCGATCGCAAAGAAGCCACTTTCCGCCAACTCGCCAAAGGCCAGCTAACGCCCCTACCAGGACTCCTCGCCCTGTTAGCACAAGTCAAAAAACAGGGACTCGCCGCCGCCGTCGTCACCAACGCGCCGCCCAAAAACGCTGCTTTCATGCTCAAAGAACTCAACTTGAGTCAGGCATTTGAACCGATTGTGATTGCAGAAGAGCTGCCCAGAGGTAAGCCCGACCCACTGCCCTATCAAACCGCACTAGATCGGCTAAAGATTACCGCTTCAGAAGCCCTTGTTTTTGAAGACTCGCCTTCAGGCATTCGCTCGTCGATCAGCGCTGGCATTCAGACCATCGGCATGACTACGACTCATCTTCCCGCAGATTTACTCGCACTAGGCGTTGACCGGGCGATCGCCGACTTCACCGATCCCTATATTCAAGCGCTACTCTAAAGGCTCCCGCCAAAGCAATATTAGTCATCTGTCGTCTGCACCTGGCTACGCCTTTTACGACAGCGCTCTGAGCAGTACTTCACCTCGTCCCAGCAATTTTCCCACTTCTTGCGCCAGGTAAAGGGGCGTTCGCAAACCGGACAAATTTTAGTCGGCAAATCAGCCTTCGCACGTTGACGAGCCATAATCCTCAGATCCTCTCTCTTTCAATTATGTCTCAAGCCGCTCGTATCGCCCTGTCTCGAATTCGCATCGTACTGGTAGAACCCGCTGGCCCGCTTAACGTAGGGTCTGCGGCCAGGGTGATGAAAAACTTCGGCTTGCAGCATTTGGTGCTGGTCAATCCAAAATGCGATCCGCTGGGCAAGGAGGCGATGCAAATGGCCGTTCATGCCAAAAACTTACTGCACGAAGCGCAGATAGTCGCGTCCATTCCAGCGGCTTTAGAGGGCTGCTATAGTGCGATCGCCACTACCGCCCGCCCCAGAGATATCAACACCCCTCTAGAGCCGCCAGAGCAAGCACTACCCGCCTTGCTAAACCTATCACTCGAACCGCCTCAAGCGGGCCAAACCAACCAGGCCCTGATCTTTGGCCCAGAAGATCGAGGACTAAGCAACGAAGAGCTAATCTACGCGCAGCGATTCGTCAAAATCCCGACAGATGACTACAGCGCTTTGAACCTGGCTCAGGCCGTCGCCGTTTGCTGTTACGAACTTCACAGAGCGAGTCTGCATAGCGCAACGCCTTCATCCGCTCTACGTGATTCTGCCGACGTAAATGATACTGATTCAGCACGAAATCTTACGAATGCTTTACGAACATCCCCTTTATCTGGTAAACAAACGGAATCTAATTTGCTCAATCAGCAGGTTTTGAGTCCGGCCTCTAATCAGGCCAAGCTCAACGAACTAGAGGGTTACTATCAGCATCTAGAATCCGTGCTGCTGTCTGTGGAATATCTCTATCCTCATACTGCCGCCAGCCGAATGCGCAAAATTAGACAGCTACTGCAAAGAGCCACCCCCACCTCCGCCGAAATCGCCCTCCTACGAGGGATGCTTAGACAGATGGAATGGGCGCTATCAGAATCCAAGCAAGGTTAACTCCTGTCATGACAGATGCCAACGGCTCTAGAAACAACTCAAACAGTCGCCGTCAAAGAAGATCGGCGCGGCTAACGGCTGATAATGACGCCACCAGGATCGGAGTAGCCCCAAGAAAAGGCACTGAAGGCAAAACGGCACCTACGCAGCAGCCGTCGTCTGTCGTTGGGAGGCGATCGCGCCGTCGTCGGCCAGTAGGACGGCAAATAGCAGTCGCAACCGGCCCATCCGACCAACTGCTCAATCCCACCGGCAGTTCTAGAGTCAGTCGGATAGAAGGGTTGTCCAATCAGACGACACCGCTCTCTAAGCGGCAAAATTCTGGTGCTTCTAGTAGACCTGGCGCTCTTAGGGCTGTTCCCCCAAGTCGCCTGTTAGTACCCGGCCAATCGTCTGCAAAAGGGAGGCGTAATTCTTCGGATCGAACCGCTTCAAATAAGGCAGCGACAGCGGGTTCAGTGCCCCTTTTGAGCAGTTTAGGCAGAAGGCGATCGCGCCGACCCAAACTATCTAAATACATGATTTCCGCCATCTGGATACTGGTAGGCGGGCTGGGACTGGCCACTATATTTGGCACCATCTTGGCAAATCGACCCGGTGGCGAACCCAACGCCGCCGTCACCGCCTCTGTACTCGCCACAGACAGCGACAGCAGCGCCAAATTTCCAATTGCGCTAGGCCAAGAAATTCCTAAGCTACAGGCCCAATTAGATAAGCTGACGACACTCTATCCCGAACTCCAGTTCAAAGCATTTTATATAGACGTTGACACGGGCGACTACGTTGACATCGACGGACGCGGGGCGATCGCCGCCGCCAGCACCATTAAGCTGCCGATCTTACTTGCCTTTTTCGAAGAAATAGACAAGGGCAACATCGACCCCAATCAAACCATTGCAATCTTGCCAGAGCAAATCGCTGAAGGCTCCGGTGATATGCAAATATCGCCCCCAGGCACCCAGTTTACGGCCATAGAAGTGGCCACTCAAATGATTGTTAATAGCGACAACACCGCCACGAATATGATGATCGACCTGCTCGGCGGGGCTGAAGTCCTGAACGAGCGGTTTGTCAGCTACGGCCTTGAAGAAACGCGGCTAAATAATCCTTTGCCGGATATAGAAGGTGCCAATACCACCAGCGCTCGTGATTTAGTCCACTCTATGTTGCTCGTGCAGAGCGATAGGTTAAAAATGCGATCGCGCGATCGCGTCTTAAACATCCTCGAACGAACCGAGAACAAGCGACTGCTCCCCGCAGGGCTTGAAGAGCAAGGGGCACTTACCTACAATAAAACCGGGTTCATAGACAAGATGCTCGGCGACGTTGCCCTAGTCGATTTATCCAACGGCAAACGCTATGTCATCTCTGTGCTGGTCGAAAGCCCAGACAACGACGGTCGAGCGCTAGATCTAATTCACGGCATTTCGGAGCGTACATTTCAGTATACCGATCAGGCCATACAGCCAGCCGTAACGCCGTTAGGCAACCCGGAGAGCAACCCGGAGAGCAACCCAGAGGGCAGCCCAGCAGCCAGCTCGCCAGCAGATAGCTCACAGCCGAGCAATTCGTCGGCCCCGCCTAATGGCACTCGCGATACTACAACTACACAGCCCCAAACAGAGCGCGCATCCTCACCCGCAGCTAGCGAGCCTAGCACGACCGAAGATCCCTATCCCAGCGCCAACCCTGAGTAATCCAGGTCAAACCGCCACGTATCAACAAAAGTGGGTAAGCTTCTACGCAAGTATGCGCAGATAGATATGTGCAAACAGAACATACGTAGATATTTTTTAAACAGACCTTAAATATGCCGAGTGCCGTTCTACCCTTAACCGCTGATCCGTCTTCGAGCGACCCGCTAGCCGATATTAAGCAGCTAGCAGCAGATGGTTATTTTCAGGCGATCGCCTACTGGCTAAACCAGCCCCTAGTGCCGCAAAAAATCTACGCCCAAGTCCTTCAAGACGATGTCCCTGGACGGCTGAAAATACTCATCGAGTTCGAGCGCGAACCCCAGCTAGAACGACTCCTTCGCTTTGTGTGCGATCGCCTCTATCAGCTCCACTCAGAAGTCATCTTTGGCGCTTACCTCATCGCCAGACCC